>NZ_JBNCOG010000009.1:0-130295 GCF_051280745.1 Nocardioides ureilyticus
CCGCCACCACCGGATCAAGACCCACGGCGGCTGGACCTACGAGCCCCTCGTGGCCGGCACCTACCTGTGGACCAGCCCGCACCGACTGCGCTACCTCGTCGACCCCACCGGCACCCACGACGCCAACGGGCATCACCACCACCACGACCGCCCCGGCCCAGCCAAGACCAGACCCCAGGCCAGACCCGTGGCCGGCGAACCACCCGACCAGTAACCACCCCGCCCCCCACCCCCGCCGCAGCACCACCCGGCGGGGGCACAGCCACGCCCGGGCAAACCGGGCCCCGACCGGTGGGCCGGGGCCGGCTCGGGTCACATGGCGTTCGGCTCGGGGGAGTCCATGTAGGGGTACTCGATCATGAAGTCCTCGAGCGCCTCGCCGGACGGCTCCGAGCAGTACTGCCAGACGCCGACCTGGTTCGTCGTGTCGGCCGCGTCGGCGCCGCCGATCGACCAGTGGGTGTAAGCGATGTGCTGGCCGTCGGGGAAGGGCTCGCCGTCCTCGCTGGTCCACGGCACCGCCTTGAACTTCAGGCGCATGTTGGACGTGCCCTTGAACTTGTCGGCGATCGCCCGGATCGTGTCCATCATCTGCTCGTCCTCGGCCGCCGTCTCGTCGTACCAGAGGATCGTGTAGCCGTGCTCGGAGTTGTGCACGAGCGACTCGAGCTCGGGGCGGTCGCCGGCGCTGTAGAACTTCCGCTCCATCGGGTCGGGCGCGACGTTCAGCTCGTTCCAGTGCGGCCCGAAGGCCGGCGGGGCGAACTCGTAGTCGACCTGGGTGCCGGTGTCGACGTGGTTGCCGCTGCCCTCGGTCGCCGGCTCGGTGGTGATCTCCTGGCAGACCGAGGCCGGCCCCCCGATCGACGCGAGCTCGATGTCGTTGAACTTGCGCAGGTCCCACCAGTCCACGATCGGCTTGTACGCCGCGGCGCCGACGATCAACAGGGCGACGAGGACACAGACGCTGATGATCGCGGAGCTGCGCCGCTTGTCGGCGCTCTTCTGCTTCTTGCGGATCTGGTCGATGACCGCCTGACGGTCGTTCTTGGCTTTCTTGGCCACGGCGCGGTGTTCCTCGAGGACTCGGGGGTGTGGGGCGGGAGCGGTTGGGGTACCGCACCTCTCAGGCCGGAAGTCTAGGAGACTGCCGGTCGCAGCCGTGCCACGACGGCGGAGCGGACCTCCGCTTGCTCCAGCTCGACCTGCCACCCGTGGGCGAAGGCGAGCGCCGCGACCGCCTCCGGACGGTCGGTCCGCACCAGCAGCCCGCCCGGCTCCGGCGTCGGTTCCGCCGCGGTCACGCGGGCCAGGACCGCGGCCAGCTCCTCCGCGGGGGCGGGCGCGCCGAACGGCGCCCGGTCCGCGGAGTCGCCCAGCAGCGCGCGCACGACCGCCTCCCGGGCGCCGTACCCGAAGAGGTCGCCGCCCTCGGGCCGCACGAGTGCGCGGGCGCCGGGTCCGTCGTCGTCGGGAGCCAGCACCAGGTCGGCCCGCCCGCGGACGACGGCGAACGGCCGGCCGCCCAGCTTGCCCTGCGCCAGCTCCGCCGCTCCGGCCAGCTCGTCGGCGACCGCGGGCGCGGTGACGGCGAGGGGGTTGCCGTAGGCATCGACCCGACCGGCGTGGTCCTCGCTCACCAGGAGCCCTGCGACGCCGATGGCGATGTCCGTCTGGCCCTCGCGCCAGGCCCGGCCGGCGGTGTCGGTGACGACCACGCCGACGTTCCGGCCGGTGCGCGCGCGCAGCTCGGACCGCAGCCGCCGGGCCGAGGCGTCGGGGTCCTCGGGCAGCAGCACGACGGACCCGAGCTCGACGTTGCTCGCGTCGATGCCCGCCGCGGCCATGGTGAGCCCGTGCCGGGTGCGCACGATGGTCGTGGGCCCCCGGCGGGCCACCACGCGGACGGTCTCGTCGGCGAGCACGTCGTCCCGCGTCGCGCCGGGGACGACCCGGCCCTCCGCCTTGCTGACGACCTTGCTCGTCACGAGCACGACGTCGCCGTCGGCGAGCTCCGCCAGGTCCAGCAGCAGGCCGGCCAGGTCGTCGCCCGCCCGCACCTCCGGGACACCGTCGGGTGCGGTCACCACCAGGGGGCCGCGGGGGCCGCCGGTCCCACGAGGTGCTCCAGGCGCCGGGGTCATCCCTGCGCCAGCCGGACGGCGGCGGCGGCCATCGCCGCGGTGGCGTCCGCGTCGGTCATCATCAGCGGTACGGCGTCGCACCGGATGCCCGCCGCCCGCACCTCGGCGACCTGCTCGGCGTCGCGCTCGTCGACCAGCCAGGCGTCGAGCACGCCGTCGGCCGAGCGGGCGCCGTAGTGGCGGCCGACCGCGCCGGCGCTGACCTCGACCCCGATGGCGGTCAGCATCTGCTCGGCCATGCCGTGGACGTGGCTCGACCCGACGATGGGGGAGAGGCCCACCACTGGTGCGCGGGTCACCCGCAGCACGTCACGCACGTCGGGGACGCCGAGGATCGTGCCGACGGAGACCACCGGGTTCGACGGCGGGAGCAGGACCAGGTCGGCGTCCGTGATCGCGTCGAGGACCCCGGGGCCCGGAGTGGTCTGGTCGAGCCCCACGACGACGACCGCCTCGGCCGGCACCGAGGCGCGCAAGCGGACCCAGTACTCCTGGAAGTGGACCACTCGGCGGCCGCTGGGTGAGTCGTCGTCGGCGATCGCAACGTGGGTCTCCACCCGGTCGTCGGTCATCGGGAGCAGGCGCACCCGGTCGCCGTACGTCGGTCGCAGCCACCGCCGGCACAGGGCCTCGGTCACCTGCGAGAGCGGGTAGCCCGCCTCGAGCATCTGGGTCCGGACCAGGTGCGTCGCGACGTCGCGGTCGCCGAGCCCGAACCACGTCGGCTCCACGCCGTACTCCGCCAGCTCCGTGCGCACGCTCCAGGTCTCGTCGCGCCGACCCCAGCGCCGGACTGGGTCGATGCCGTCGCCCAGCGTGTACATCACGGTGTCCAGGTCGGGGCAGACCTTGAGCCCGTGGACCCACAGGTCGTCGGCGGTGTTCGCGACGACGGTGACCTCGGCGTCCTCGGCGACGCCGGGGAGCGCGCCGGTCGCGATGCCGTGGAGCAGGCCCTGCAGGAAACGGGCCCCGCCGGTGCCGCCGGCCAGGACGGTGATCTGCTTGATCATGGGTGCCATCATCCCGTCGACGGCGGGCCAGCCGGACGGTGGCCCGGGCGGTGCCGGGCATGGCCCGATCGGGTGGTTGTGGGCCTATAGCAGATCCGGGCTTGACTCCTGGTGCACGACAGGCATGTAATTCCCACAGTGTCATTGTTGACTGTCGGCGTGTCGTTGGGACACCGGGCAGCAGCACACATGCATCACCGGGTCGAAAGGGCGAGTGCCGTGAGAGAACTCTTTCTCCTCGACGGGGACGCCGAGGAAACAGGTTGGCAGGAGCGTGCCCTGTGCGCCCAGACCGACCCCGAGGCGTTCTTCCCCGAGAAGGGTGGATCGACGAGGGAGGCCAAGAAGGTCTGTCTCAGCTGTGAGGTGCGGACCGAGTGCCTGGAGTCCGCGCTGATGAACGACGAGCGGTTCGGCATCTGGGGCGGGCTCTCCGAGAGGGAACGCCGCAAGCTGAAGAAGAGCGCGGTCGTCTGAGAAGGGGACCCCGACCGGGAGCGGTCGGGGTCCTTCGTATTTCGGGGGCTTCGCGCGGTCCCCGTAGGGTCTGCCGACGTGGTCGCCCCGGGTCGAGTCGTCGCGCTGCTGGTCAGCCACGACGGAGCCCGCTGGCTGCCGGCGGTGCTCGAGGGCCTGCGGGCACAGACCCGGCCGGTCGACGCGGTGGTGGCCGTCGACACCGGCAGCCGCGACGGCAGCCGGGAGCTGGTCGAGGCGGCGCTCACCACCCTGCCCGCCGGTCGCCTCGTCGAGGCGCCGCGCGCGACGTCGTACCCGGCCGCGGTCGAGCTCGGCCTGGCCCACGCCGGTGACGCCGAGTGGGTGTGGCTCCTCCACGACGACAGCAACCCCGACCCCGGCGCCCTCGAGGCGCTGCTCGAGGCCGCCCGCCAGGACCCGGACGCGGACGTGCTCGGCCCGAAGCTGCGTGAGTGGCCTTCGCTGCGGCGGCTGCTCGAGGTCGGCCTCACCATCTCCGGCACCGGGCGCCGCGAGACCGGCCTGGAGCGTGGGGAGTACGACCAGGGACAGCACGACGAGGTCCGGACCGTGCTCGCGGTCAACACCGCAGGCATGCTGGTGCGCCGCTCGGTGCTCGAGGCGCTCGACGGCTTCGACGACCAGCTGCCGATCTTCGGCAACGACGTCGACTTCGGCTGGCGTGCCGCGGCAGCCGGCCACCGCACCGTCGTCGTGCCGCAGGCCGTCGTCTTCCACGCCGAGGCCGCCCACCGGGGGCTGCGCCGCACGCCGCTGACCGGGCGGCACACGCACTACCAGGAGCGCCGCGCGGCGCTCTTCACCCTGCTGGCCAACTCCCGCGCCCGCTCGCTTCCGTTCCAGCTGGTCCGGCTCGGCCTCGGGACCCTGCTGCGCGTCGTCGGCTTCCTGCTCGTCCGCTCCGTCGGCGAGGCTCTCGACGAGCTCGCGGCCCTCGTCTCGGTCTACTCCCGGCCCGGCGCGGTCCACGCCGCCCGCCGCGAGCGCCAGCGCCGTCAGGTCCGGGAGCCGGCCGACGTGCGCCGGCTGCTCGCGCCGCCGTGGCTGCCCTACCGCCACGGCCTGGACTTCCTCAGCGACCTCGCCGCGGCGGCGACCAACCAGGCCGCGGACGTCGCGGAGCGGCGGCGCGCCGCGCGGGCCGCGCTCGACCCGTCGTCGATGGCGGCCCGCCGCCGGGACCTCGACGAGGACGAGGAGTACGCCGACACCGGCGTCGTCGCCCGCTTCCTCACCAATCCCGTGGCCGTCGCCCTCGCCGTCGTGGTCCTCGCCCTGCTCGTCGGTGCCCGCGACGCCTACGGTGCCGTGGCCGGTGGCGGCCTCTCGCCGGTCCCCGAGTCGGTGGGCGAGTGGCGGGAGCTCCACCTCGAGCACTGGCACGCGCTCGGCCAGGGGACGGGCGTCCCGGCACCGCCGTACCTGGCCCCGCTCGCGCTGCTCGGCACCCTCGTCGGGACGACCGCCGCGGTCAGCGCCGTGCTCGTCCTGGCCGCGCCCGTTGCGCTGTGGGGTGCCTGGCGCCTGCTGCGGGTGGTGGGCCGCTTCGTCTCGCCGCGGGGCGCCCCTCGGTGGCTGCTGCTGTGGGGCGCCACGACCTGGTCGCTGGTGGCCGTGGCCAGCGGCGCGTGGGGCGCGGGCCGGCTGGGACCGGTGGTCGGCGCGGCCGTGCTCCCGTGGCTGGCCCACGCCGCGCTCGGGTTCGCCGACCCGGAGGCCGACCGCCGGTGGCGAGCCGGGTGGCGCACCGGCGCGCTCCTGGCCCTGACCGCGGCGTTCGCCCCGGTCGTCTGGCCGTTCGCGGTGGTGCTCGGCGTGGTGGTCCTCGCCGCGTCGTACGCCGTCGTCCGCTCGGGCCTGCGGGACCGGTCGGTGTGGGGGCCGCCCGTCGTCGCCCTGGCCGTGCCGCTCGCCCTGCTCGCGCCGTGGTGGCTGCCGTCGGTGACCGAGCGCGCGGCGGAGGGGCTGCTCCTGGGGCCCGGCCGGGTGCCGGGGCCGACGGTCGACGGCCTCGACCTCCTTGCCGGCCGGCTCGGTGGCCTGGCCGACGCCCTCGGCGCGCCGTGGTGGCTCGGCGTCGTCGTGCCCGCGCTGGCCTTGGCCGCGCTCGTCCCGCGGAGCACCCGCGTGCCGGTCCTGGTCTGCTGGATCGTCGCGGCCGTGGCGGCGGGCACCGCCGCGGTGCTCTCGACGGTCACCCTCTCCCTCGCGGCGGTCGAGGTCGGCCCCGCGCTCGGCGTCCTGGTGCTCGTGCTGCACGGCGCCTTCGTCGTGGCCGCGGTCCTCGGCGGTCAGGGAGCCCCGCGGCGGGTCGCGGCGGTCCTGACGGCGGTCGCGAGCGTGGTGCCGCTCGGTGGCCTGGCGTGGTTCCTCACCGTCGACAGCCGGCTCGACGACGAGCCGACCGACGGCATCCCGGCGTACATGGTCCAGGCCGCGACCGCCGACGAGAGCCGCGGGATCCTGGTCCTCCGCGGGTCGGTCGAGGACGGCTTGCGCTGGGTGGTTCGGCGCGGCGACGGCGTCACGCTGGGCGAGGACGAGATCCTCGCGCTCGCGCCGGAGGACACCGGCCTCACCGACGACGTCCGCGCCCTGGTCTCCCGCCCCACCCCCGCGCTGGTCGGCGACCTCGCCGACCGAGGGATCGAGTACGTCGTGCTGCCGGCGCCCGCGGACGGCGACGTGGCGGCCGCCCTCGACGCGACCGCCGGCCTGGACCAGGCGAGCGCCGGTGAGCTCGGCATGCGCGCCTGGCAGGTCGACCGTCCGGTGGCCGAGGACGCTGTCGACGGACCCGGGTCGTGGTGGCGGGTGCTGCTGCTGGTCGTCCAGGGCGTGGCGTTGGTGTGGGTACTGGTGCTGTGTGCGCCGACCACCCGCCGGGTCGTGGAACGGAAGAGAGCATGAGCGCCTCGAGCCGGCGGCCGGCGCGGTCCACCCGCTGGCGTCCGGACGTGACCGTCGTGCTCGCGGTCGTGCTGCCGCTCGTCACCGGCGGCGCCGTCCTGCTGACCGGCACGGAGCCGCCGTCGGCGCCGGGCCGGCCGCCGACGGAGACGGCGCTGTCCGCGGTGTCGCTCGTCTGCCCCCCGGGTCGGTCGGGACCGACGCCGACCCTGGTGACCAGCGGCGCGGGTGGCTCGGGGCGGCTGGAGGTCGCCGGCGAGCGGGTCCGGGTGCGCGCCGGTGAGGTCGCGGCCGTCGACACCGACGACGGCCCGGTCGTGGTGGAGGGCCAGGACGGGCTGGCTCCCGGCCTGGTGGCGAGCAGGTTCGACGAGCAGCCGCTGGCTGCCACGGAGTGCCGGGCGCCCGCTCCCGAGCAGTGGTTCACCGGTGCCGGTGCCGCGGCGGGGCACTCCTCGGTGATCGAGCTGGTCAACCCGGACAACGGCCCGGCGATCGTCGACGTGGTGGTGACCGGCCGGTCCGGCGTCGTCGACGTTCCGGCGCTCCGTGGCGTGTCGGTCCCGGGGGGCGAGGCGCTGCGGCTGGACCTGGCCGAGATCGTGCCGCGCCGTGACGAGCTGGCGCTCCGGGTGACCACGCAGCGCGGCCGGGTGCACGCGTCGGTCCTCGACACGGTCGACGAGCTGGGCGCCGGTGTGCGTGCTCAGGAGTGGTTGTCCGGGCAAGCCGAGCCGCAGGCGGAGTCGACGCTGCTGGGCCTGCCCGCGGGGCCCGGCGCGCGGACGCTGCTGCTGGCCAATCCCGGCGACTCGGAGGTGCGAGCGGCGATCCGGGTCGTGGGGGAGCAGTCGGTCTTCACACCCGAGGGCATGAAGGAGGTCCGTGTCGGCCCCCAGAGCGTGGAACGGGTCGACCTCGGCGTGGCCCTCGCCGGTGTTGCCCGCGACGGCGCGATCGGCCTCCAGGTGTCCGCGACCGCGCCGGTCACGGCGACGCTGCGCTCCTTCGTCGGCGGGGATCTCTCCCACGCCGTGCCGGCCGGTGCCTTCGCGGGGCCGACCACCGCGCTCGTGCCTCCCGGCACGAAGCGGCTGCTGGTCACCGGGGCGGAGTCGACGGGCGCGGTCGAGATCGTGGCCCAGGACGCCTCAGGCGAGGAGCTCGCCTCGCGCCGGGTCGGCCTCACGCCCGACCGCGGCTTCGCCGTCGACCTGCCCGACGGCACCGTGCGCCTCACCGTCACCCCCGAGCGCACTCCCGTGGTCGCGGCGGTCCTCGCCGGCGGGGACGGCGGCGGCACGAGCGTCGTCCGGCTGCGCGAGCTCGTGCTCTCCGGCCTGGTCCCCGCAGTCCGGCCAGGGCTCCCCGCGTCCTGAGCCCTGGCCGGGCCCGGTGGTCGGGCAGGCTGTTTCGGTGGTCGAGCTTGTCGAGACCACGTTCGGTGGTCGAGCAGGCTGTTTCGGTGGTCGAGCTTGTCGAGACCACGTCCTGTTCGGTGGTCGAGCTTGTCGAGACCACGGGCCTGTTCGGTGGTTGAGCAGGCTGTTTCGGTGGTCGAGCTTGTCGAGACCACGCGTGTAGTGCCGTCGGCCTAGGTCCGTCGGTGGAAGGTGACGCTGCCGTCGGGATGTCGCTGGGTGTCGTAGGTGGGGTCGTGGATGCGGGCGTGGTGGTGGGGGCAGAGGTTGCGGGCGTTGGCGAGGTCGGTGGGCCCGCTGGAGTGCCAGGGGGTGTCGTGGTGGGCGTGGCAGAGGTGGGCGGGCCAGTCGCAGCCGACGGTGGTGCAGGTGGGTTGTTGCTGGTTGAGTGCGGTGCGTTGGGCTTTGGTGAAGAGGCGGGTGGTGCGGCCGAGGTCGAGGACCTCGCTGTGGGTGCCGAGGGCGGCGGGGATGATGCCTGCTTCGCAGGCGAGGCGGCGGGCGTGGGCGGCGGAGATGACGCCGCCGGTGTCGAGGGAGGCGTGGCGCAGGCCGCCGAGGAGGGTGTGGAGGTCCATGGTGACCACGACGGTGGCGTTGGTGCCGCCGAGGTCGGGGAGCCGGTCGGCGGGGAACCGCTCGATCAGCTCGACCAATGCCGTGCCGAGGCGTTCGGGTGAGGGGCGGCGTTCGTAGGTGCCGGCGCCGTCGGTGGCGGTGAGGTGCTTGGGCGCCGAGAGCGCCAGCAGGGCCTTGTGGAGCATCTGTCCCTGCGCCTCGGGGACGCTGAACTTCCCCACCATGCTCCCGCGACCGTCGGGACAGATCGTGAGGAAGGCGCGCGCCGCAGCGGCCTGCTCCTCCCGCTCCAACGCACGGGCGTCGTGGGCCTCGCCGATCTCGGGTGCGATGACGGTGAGCAGGTGCTTGCCGATGATGGCGAGCGCCCTGGGGCCGTGGTCGGCGGCCTCAGTGACGAGGTGCTGCTCCGCTTTGGCCAGCACCTCAGTGTCGAGGTCGTCGGGGAGCGCGTCCAACGCCCGGGTGATCACGCGGGCCTGCTCGGCGTTCACCCCACCAGCAGCGAGTGCCTCCCGCACGAGGGGGAACCGCCCCAACGCCTCCGCGAGCCGCACCCGGCCGGCGGCGGCACGCCGGTCCTGCTTGGTGGCGTGGGCCCACCAGCTCGCCGTCGACGTCGCACCGGTCTGCTGCTCAACACCGACCTCACCAGCGTGCGCGGCCACCCGCAGCTCCAGCTCCGCGACCTGCGCCGCCAAGCGCGTCAGCTCCACCAGCGTCGCGCCGGTCTCCCCAGGCCCCAGGCCGAACAACGGCACCTCCGCCAGCCCGTCCAGCTCCTCACGCAGCCGCGCGACCGCACGCGAGACCGGGTGGTCTCCGCCGGGTCGCAGGTCCTTGGCCATGACCCCACTCAAGCACCCGCCACCGACAGTCCCAGATACTGTTTCCGCACGTCAGGGCCGGTCCGCGAGTTGTCCACAGGGCGCGTCCCGACCGTGATCTGCACAGGCGAGCGGGCTCGACCGCCGGGCCGGGTTGTGGTCTCGACAAGCTCGACCACCGAAGCCCTGCTCGACCACCAAAAGGGGCCGTGGTCTCGACAGGCTCGACCACCGAGAGTCGCCCTGCTCGACCGCCGGGCCGTGGTCTCGACAGGCTCGACCACCGAATGGGGCGTGGTCTCGACAGCTCGACCACCGAATGGGGGCGTGGTCTCGACAGGCTCGACCACCGAATAGAGCGTGGTCTCGACAGGCTCGACCACCGATCAGCCAGCTCGACCACCGAAAGGGGGCGTGGTCTCGACAGGCTCGACCACCGTGACAGGCACCCGGCCGCAGGCCTCAGTCCTCGTCGTCGCCGTACCGCGGATCGACGACGCCGGGCTCGACCCCGAGCAGCTCGGCGACCTGCTCCACCACCACGCCGTGCAGCAGCGCCTCCAGCTCCGAGCGGCTCTCGGCGCGGTGCTCGATCGGGCGCCGGAAGACGACGATGCGCGACGGTTCGCCTCCCGACCCGCGCACGAGCGAGGCGAGCGGCACCACCGGCGGGTCCCAGTCGTCCGGCACCTGAGGGGCGTCCTCGACGGCGTACTCCACCAGTCCGAGGTGGTCCTGCCAGCGGGTGTCGACCTCGGTGACGATGTCGAGCACGAGGTCGTCGAAGCGCTCCCGCGCGGTGCGCAGCTCCGGGCGGCCCGGCACCCGCGGCACGACGCCCGGCCCGCGCTGGCCACGGCCCCGGCGGTCGCGCGTGCGACGGTGGCGGGGCGCCGGCTGTTCCATCCCGCGAGCCTAGACCGAGCCGGCGCCCTCGGGAGGTACGGTCTGGGCGTGAGTACCGCCCGTCGTTGCAGCCGCACCGCCTGCGGCCGTCGCGCGACCAGCACGCTCACCTACGTCTACGCCGACCAGACCGCCGTGCTCGGGCCCCTCGCCACCTACGCCGAGCCGCATGCCTACGACCTCTGCGACGCCCACAGCGAGCGGCTCTCGGCCCCGCGGGGCTGGGAGGTGCTGCGCCTGGCCCCGGACCCGGCGGCCCAGGGACCCTCGACCGACGACCTGCTGGCGCTCGCGGACGCCGTCCGCGAGGCGGCCCGACCGGTCTCGCAGGTGGTGCGGCTCCCTCCCTCGGAGGAGGGCGGCCGGGAGCGTGGACGCCGCGGGCACCTGCGGGTGCTCAGCACCGACTGACGCAGTCGACGCGCGCATCGTTAGGGTGCGGCCATGGCCGACACCCTCGACCCGGCGAACGTCGCCGCCGTCTTCAAGGCGTACGACGTCCGCGGCACGGTGCCGGACCAGCTGGACGACGCGTTCGCCCGCGCGACCGGCCGCGCCTTCGTCGAGGTGGTCGGGGCCCGCACCGTGGTGGTCGGGCACGACATGCGCCCGAGCAGCCCCTCGATGGCCGCGGCCTTCGCCGAGGGAGCGACCGCCGCGGGCGCCGACGTGGTGCAGATCGGTCTGGCCTCCACCGACCAGCTCTACTTCGCCTCCGGCCACCTCGGCGTGCCGGGTGCGATGTTCACCGCCAGCCACAACCCCGCCCAGTACAACGGCATCAAGCTGTGCCGGGCGCACGCACAGCCGGTCGGCATGGAGAGCGGGCTGGGCGAGGTCCGCGACCTCGTCGGATCGGGTGCCCCGGCCGCCGCACCCCCGGACGGCCCGACCGGCTCCGTCACCGAGCAGGACGTGCTGGCGGCGTACGCCGAGCACTTGCTCTCCCTGGCACCGGTGCGTGGCCGCCGGCTCAAGGTCGTGGTCGACGCCGGCAACGGCATGGCGGGGCACACGGCACCGGCCGTCTTCCAGCGGCTGGGCCCCGGTCAGGTCGAGCTGGTGCCGATGTACTTCGAGCTCGACGGCACCTTCCCGCACCACGAGGCGAACCCGATCGAGCCGGAGAACCTCCGCGACCTCCAGGCCACGGTGCTCGAGACGGGCGCCGACGTCGGCCTGGCCTTCGACGGCGACGCCGACCGTTGCTTCCTCGTCGACGAGGAGGGACGCAACGTCTCGCCGAGCACGCTCACCGCGCTCATCGCCGCGCGGGAGCTGGCCAAGGAGCCCGGAGCGACGATCATCCACAACCTGATCACCAGCCGGGCGGTGCCCGAGCTGGTCGCGGAGCTGGGCGGCACGCCGGTCCGCACCCGGGTGGGCCACTCGTTCATCAAAGCGACCATGGCCGAGACCGACGCGGTCTTCGGCGGTGAGCACAGCGGCCACTTCTACTTCCGCGACTTCTGGCGCGCCGACTCCGGCATGCTCGCGGCGCTGCACGCGCTCGCGGCGCTGGCGGAGGTCGACGTCCCGCTCTCCCGGCTGCTCGCGCCGTACGAGCGCTACCCCGTCAGCGGGGAGCTCAACTCGACGGTCGGCGACCAGGCGGCCGTGCTGGCGCACCTCGAGGCGGCGTACGCCGGTCGCGAGGGGGTCGCCACCGACCACCTCGACGGGCTGACGGTGAGCCACGCAGACTGGACCTTCAACGTGCGGCCCTCGAACACCGAGCCGCTGCTCCGCCTCAACGCCGAGGGCAAGGACGAGCCGACCATGGCGGCCGTCCGCGACGAGGTCCTCGCCATGATCCGCCAGGAGGGCTGATGAACATCGACCAAGGGCTGCTCGACATCATCGTCTGCCCCCAGTGCCACGGCGACCTCCAGCCCGGCGAGCACGCCGGGGTCGAGGAGCTGGTCTGCCAGGGGGAGTGCGGCAACGCCTACCCCGTGCGGGACGACATCCCGGTGCTCCTGGTGGACGAGGCCCGGAAGCCGTGAGCCGGCGATGACCTGGTTCGACGAGTCCCGCCTCGACGACGAGACCGCGATCGGGGCGGCCGACCTGCGGTTCCGCACCCTCGCGGAGTCCGGCCCCCGGGTACGCCGGGAGTGCAGCGACGTGGCCGAGGCGGTGGCCGAGGCCGTCGCCCGCAACGGCGAGGCGCGCCCGCGTGCGGTCATCGCCGCCGGTCCGGACTCCCGGCTGCTGCGGGCCGTCCTCGAACCGTGGTGTCCCGTGCCGTTCGTAGCGTGGCCCGGCCCGACCCTGCCCGGATGGGCCGGCTCGCTCGACCTGGTCGTCGTCCTGGCGCCGGACGGGGCCGACCGGGGGACGGCGTCGGCGGTGGCCGAGGCGGTGCGCCGCGGCTGCCAGGTCGTGGTCGCCTGTCCGCCGACCTCGCTGGTCGGTGAGCACGCGGCGGGCCGGTGGAGCACCATCTTCCCGATCTCCACCAGCGACCCGCTGGCCACGGCGGTCGTGGTGCTCTCCTTCCTCGACCAGATCGGGCTCGGCCCGAGTGCCGAGCCGGACGTCGTCGCCGACGCCCTCGACGAGGTGGCCGTCACCTGCTCGCCCCACCGGGACCTGTCGATCAACCCGGCCAAGATGCTCGCGATCGCGCTGGCCGACGCCGCCCCCGTGGTCTGGGGCGGCTCCGTGCTGGCGGCCCGGGCCGCCCGACGGGTCGCCGAGTCGATCCGGCGCGCGAGCGGGCGCACGGCGCTCGCCGGCGACGTGGAGCAGGTGCTGCCGGTGATCGAGGCGGCCCGCCCGCGCGACGTCTTCGACGACCCGTTCAGCGAGGGCGGGGGAGACCTGCGACCGACGCTCCTGGTCCTCGACGACGGCAACGAGGACCCGGTCCTGCTCGGCCACCGCCGACGGTTGCTGGACGCCGCCGGCTCCCGAGGCGTACGTGTCGAGACCCTCACCACGGAGGCGCCCAGCGAGGTCGCGCGCTACGCGTCGCTGCTGCTGCAGGGCACGTGGGCGGCGGAGTACCTCCGGCTCGGGCTGGTCGACGACTGAGCCGTCGGCGGCGCACGCGGCGGCCGCCGGTCGGGTGAGACACCTCCTAGGCATGCCGGCCCGCCTGCGCGGGTAGCGGCCTGGGGTGCAGCGTGATCCGTGGTTCGACAACGCCAAGATGGCGCTGGTCACCCTGGTGGTGGTCGGCCATGCGCTCGTGCTGCTGCCGTCCGGCGACGTCCGCGACCACGGGTACGACTTCCTCTACGCCTGGCACGTGCCGGCGTTCGTCTTCGTCACCGGCTACCTCTCCCGCTCCTTCACCTGGGAGCGGCACCGGCTGTGGCAGCTGGTGCGGACGGTGGCGGTGCCGTACGTCGTCTTCGAGGCGGCGATCGCGGCGTTCCGGATCCATGTCGGAGGCGAGCGGCTCGAGGACCTGTGGGCCGATCCGCACTGGCCGATGTGGTACCTCTCCGCGCTCTTCTTCTGGCGGCTGCTCACCCCGGTCTTCCGGCCGATGATCGGGGGCGTGGTCGTCGCGGTCCTGGTCAGCCTCGTCGCGGGCCTCTACGCCGGTGACACGCTCGACCTCGCCCGCGTCCTCGGGCTGCTGCCCTTCTTCGTGCTGGGCCTGAAAGCCACGCCCGGGCACCTCGAGCTGCTCCGCGAGCGGTGGGTGCAGGTGTGCGCCGTCGGCGTCCTCGTCGCCATCTGGCTGCTCACCTCCCGCACCGACGACTGGGCGGCGACGGAGTGGCTCTACTACCGGTCGCGGTACGAGGCGCTGGACGTCAGCGACGGCCAGGCGTTCCTGACCCGGGCCTGCCTGCTGGTGATGGGCACGCTGGGCGCTTGGGCCTTCCTCGCGCTGGTGCCGCGGGTGGGTGGCTGGTTCAGCCGGATGGGCGCGGCGACGCTGGTCGTCTACCTCTTCCACGGCTTCGGCATCAAGGCCGCGGACTACGCGGGCTTCCCGTCCTGGGCCGAGCAGCACCCGCTCCTCGCCGCCGTGCTGGCCGTGGGCGGGGGCGTCGGGCTCTCGCTGCTCCTCGCGTGGACGCCGGTCGCCACGCGCCTGCAGCACCTCGTCGACCCGGTGGGCTCGGCGCAGACCCGGCTCGCCCACGCCCACGAGCTGCAGCGCGCCACGGTCGAGGCCGGGGTGATCGCCGAGGCGGTGGAGGGCGCGAGCCGGCGTGCCGAGCCCGCGCGGGGCCGGGAGCACGTCGGTCGCGGGCCCGTGCCCTAGGCTCCCGGCATGGCTGCGGGACTCTTCGGACTGCTCGACGACGTCGCCGCGCTGGCGCGGCTGGCGGCCGCCTCCGTGGACGACGTCGGCGCCGCCGCCGGCCGGGCGACCGGCAAGGCCGCCGGCGTGGTCATCGACGACACGGCCGTCACGCCGCAGTACGTCCACGGCGTCGCCGCGAACCGCGAGCTGCCGATGATCAAGCAGATCGCCGTCGGCTCGCTGCGCAACAAGCTGCTCTTCATCCTGCCCGCGGCTCTGCTGCTCAGCCAGTTCGCCGAGTTCCTGCTGACGCCGATCCTGATGCTCGGCGGCGCCTACCTCTGCTTCGAGGGGGCCGAGAAGATCTGGGGCAAGATCGCCGGGCACGACGACCACGCCGCCCCGGTCGCCGCGTCCGGGCCCGAGGCGGAGAAGTCGATGGTCGCCGGCGCCATCCGCACCGACTTCATCCTCTCCGCCGAGATCATGGTGATCTCGCTGAACGAGGTGGCCGACGAGGGCTTCTGGAGCCGCGCCGCGATCCTGGTCGTCGTCGCCCTGGCCATCACGCTGGCCGTCTACGGCGTCGTCGCGCTCATCGTGAAGATGGACGACATCGGGCTCCGCCTGACCCAGCGCACCTCGACGCTGGCCCGCAAGGTCGGCCACGGGCTGGTCGCCGGCATGCCGAAGGTGCTCGCCGTCATCTCCACCGTCGGCACGGCCGCCATGCTGTGGGTCGGTGGTCACATCGAGCTGGTCGGCCTCGCCGAGCTCGGCTGGCACGCGCCGTACGACCTGGTGCACCACCTCGAGGAGGAGGTGCACCACGCCGTCGAGGGCATCGGCGGGGTGCTCGCCTGGCTGGTCAACACCGCGGCCTCCGCGCTCTTCGGCCTCGTGCTCGGTGCGGTCGTCGTCGCCGTCGTGCACGTGCTGCCCTTCGGCCGCAAGGAGCACGGCGCCGCGCACTGAGCCCCGCCGGGGAAGGCACGCGCCGACGGGCGGTCGTCCGGGCCGGCGCGGTCGAGGATTGCTGCTCCGGCGGCGGGCCGTTCTAGCCTCGGAGGGCAGGAACCGCCGCCGCACCCCAGGAGCACCCATGGACCAGACGCTGGACTTCAAGGTCGCCGATCTCAGCCTCGCCGACTTCGGCCGCACCGAGATCCGGCTCGCCGAGCACGAGATGCCCGGCCTGATGGCGATGCGCGAGCGCTACGCCGCCGAGCAGCCGCTCGCCGGTGCGCGGATCGCCGGCTCGCTGCACATGACGATCCAGACGGCGGTCCTCATCGAGACCCTGGTCGCGCTCGGCGCCGAGGTGCGGTGGGCGTCGTGCAACATCTTCTCGACCCAGGACCACGCCGCGGCCGCCATCGCGGTCGGTCCGGAGGGCACCCCCGAGGACCCGCAGGGCGTCCCGGTCTTCGCTTGGAAGGGCGAGTCGCTCGAGGAGTACTGGTGGTGCACCCAGCAGATCCTGCAGTGGCCCGACGGCGCGGACGGCCAGAAGCGGTTCGCGAACATGATCCTCGACGACGGTGGCGACGCCACCCTCTTCGTCCACCTCGGCGTCGAGGCGGAGAAGAAGGGCGAGGCGCCGGACCCCGCGACCGCCACGAGCACCGAGCAGCGGGTCATCTTCGAGGCCCTCCAGCGCTCGCTGTCGGAGAGCGGCGACCGGTGGACCCAGGTCGCCGGCGAGATCAAGGGCGTCACGGAGGAGACCACCACCGGCGTGCTCCGCCTCTACGACATGATGCGCGAGGGCTCGCTCCTCTTCCCGGCGATCAACGTCAACGACTCGGTCACCAAGTCGAAGTTCGACAACAAGTACGGCTGCCGCCACTCGCTCATCGACGGCATCAACCGCGCCACGGACGTGCTCATGGGCGGCAAGGTGGCCGTGGTGTGCGGGTACGGCGACGTCGGCAAGGGCTGCGCGGAGTCCCTGCGCGGCCAGGGCGCGCGCGTCATCGTGACCGAGATCGACCCCATCTGTGCCCTCCAGGCCGCCATGGACGGCTACCAGGTCGCCACGCTGGACGACGTCGTCGAGACCGCCGACATCATCATCACGGCGACCGGCAACAAGGACGTCGTCACCGTCGACCAGATGCGCCGGATGAAGCAGAACGCCATCCTCGGCAACATCGGCCACTTCGACAACGAGATCGACATGGCCGGCCTGGAGACCTACCCGGGCGTCGAGCGGAAGAACGTCAAGCCGCAGGTCGACGTCTGGACCTTCCCCGAGGGGGAGGGCAACGCGATCATCGTGCTCTCCGAGGGCCGCCTGATGAACCTCGGCAACGCGACCGGCCACCCGTCGTTCGTGATGTCGAACTCCTTCACCAACCAGGTCCTCGCGCAGGTCGAGCTGTTCACGAAGCCCGAGGAGTACCCGGTCGGCGTCTACGTGCTGCCCAAGCACCTCGACGAGGAGGTCGCCCGGCTGCACCTCGGCGCCCTCGGCGTCCGGCTCACCACGCTCAGCGACTCCCAGGCCAGCTACCTCGGCGTGCCGGTCGAGGGGCCGTACAAGTCGGAGCAGTACCGCTACTGAGCACGTGCCACCGGCCCCGGCGCCGCACCGGGGGCTCCGGTCGGCTGGCAGGATTGAGGCCATGACCCAGCCGTCCACCGCGCCCGACGTCCCCGCGAAGGGCCGCGTCCTCGTCGTCGACGACGACGCGTCCCTCGCGGAGATGCTCACGCTGGTGCTGCGGCAGGAGGGCTTCGACACCCGGATGGTGACGCGGGGCGACCTGGCGATGGCCGCCTTCCGCGAGTACCACCCCGACCTCGTGCTGCTGGACCTGATGCTGCCCGGCAAGGACGGCATCGACGTGTGCAAGGAGATCCGCAGCGAGTCGGGCATCCCGATCGTGATGCTGACGGCCAAGGGCGACACGATCGACGTGGTGGTGGGCCTGGAGTCCGGGGCCGACGACTACGTGGTCAAGCCGTTCAAGCCCAAGGAGCTGATCGCGCGCATCCGTGCCCGGGTGCGCCGCTTCGACTCCACCACCCGCGCGGAGACGCTCACGGTCGGTGACCTCGTCATCGACGTCCCGGGTCACTCGGTCACCCGGGCGGGGGAGCCGATCAACCTCACGCCGCTCGAGTTCGACCTGCTCGTGGCGCTCGCCCGAAAGCCGTGGCAGGTCTTCACGCGCGAGATCCTGTTGGAGCAGGTGTGGGGGTACCGCCACGCGGCCGACACCCGGCTGGTCAACGTCCACGTGCAGCGCCTGCGGTCCAAGGTCGAGCACGACCCCGAGAACCCAGAGATCGTGGTGACCGTCCGTGGCGTCGGTTACAAGGCCGGCACGGCCTAGGAGGGGCGCCGGGGCGTGGCGTGAGGTCGCGGCGGCCGTGCGCCGGGCGCTCACCTTCTGGCGGCGCTCGATCCAGGCGCGGGTGGTCGCCAGCACCCTCGCGCTCTCGGCCGTGGTGGTCAGCGCGGTGGGCTGGTTCCTGCTGCAGCAGACCCGTGAGGGGCTGCTGGAGAACCGGGTCGAGGCGGTCGTGGCCGAGGCCAGCAGCGAGTCGCAGGAGGCGGTGGAGCGGCTGGTGGCGGTGCCGGGCACCGAGACGGACGCCACCACCCAGGCCTCGGAGCTGGCCACCCCCATCATCAGCCGTGGCCAGGCCCGCGGCTTCGACGTCGTGCTCGGCGGGCCCGACAGCGAGGAGGAGGGTCTCGCGGCCAGCGGCGCGGTCTACAGCCCTGGCCTCGACACGGGCAGCGTGCCCCAGTCCCTGCTGGAGCACTTCTCCGAGAGCTCCGAGACGGCGTGGACCTACGCGCCGATCCGGACCGTCGACGACCACGGCCGCGTGGTGTCCAGCACGCCGGGGATCGTCGTCGGCTCGCAGGTGCAGCTGCCCTCGGACGGCCGGCTCTGGACGCTGTACTTCCTGTTCCCGCTGGAGGAGGAGCAGGAGACCCTCGCGCTGGTCACCCGCGCGCTGCTGGCCGCGGGCCTGCTGCTCCTGGTCCTGGTCGCGGGGCTCACCTGGCTGGTGACCCGGCAGGTCGTCACGCCGATCCGGATGGCCCGGCGGGTCGCGGAGCGCCTGGCGGCAGGGCGCCTGCAGGAGCGGGTGCAGGTCCGCGGCGAGGACGACCTCGCCCGGTTGGCGCTCTCCTTCAACCAGATGGCCAGCAACCTGCAGCGGCAGATCCGCCAGCTCGAGGAGCTGAGCTGGGTGCAGCGGCGCTTCGTCTCCGACGTCTCCCACGAGCTGCGCACCCCGTTGACGACCGTCCGGATGGCCGGCGACGTCCTCTACGACGCGCGCACCGACTTCGACCCGGTGACCGCACGGGCGGCGGAGCTGCTGCAGACCGAGCTCAACCGGTTCGAGACGCTCCTCGTCGACCTCCTCGAGATCAGCAGGTTCGACGCCGGTGCGGCGGTCCTGGAGGTCGAGGACGTCAACCTGGTCGACGTCGCCCACCGGATCGTGGAGCGCACCCGCCCGCTGGCCGAGCAGCGCGGCGTCGAGCTCTCCGTGCGCGCCCCGGACCGGCCCTGCGTGGCCGAGGCCGACGTCCGCCGGGTCGAGCGGGTCGTGCGCAACCTGGTCACCAACGGCATCGACCACGCCGGATCCCCCGGCGACGGCCGCGCGCAGGTCGTCGTCCACGTCGGTGGGGACGACCATGCCGCCGCGATCGCGGTGCGCGACTACGGGATCGGCCTGGCGCCCGGGGAGGCCGCCCTGGTCTTCAACCGGTTCTGGCGCGCCGACCCGGCGCGCGCCCGCACCAGCGGTGGCACGGGACTCGGGCTCTCCATCTCGCTGGAGGACACCCACCTGCACGGTGGCTGGCTCCAGGCCTGGGGCCGGCTGGACGAGGGCGCGCAGTTCCGCCTCACCCTGCCGCGCCGGGCGGGGGCCACGCTGCGCCAGAGCCCGCTGCCGCTGGTGCCGACGGACGCGCGCGAGCGGCTGACGAAGGTGATCTCGTGAGCCGCCGGCCGGGCCGGGCCTCGCGGCGCCTGCTGGCGGACGCCGTGGTGGCCCCGGTGGTTGCCTCGCTGGTCCTGACCGGTTGCGTGTCGCTCCCCGAGTCGGGCCCGGTGACCGAGGCGGGGGCGGGCACCGGTGACGCGGAGGTCGGCGGCCAGTACTACTTCGACCCCCCGCCCCCTCCGGACGGCGCGCCGCCCGCCGAGATCGTCGACCGCTTCCTCGACGGCATGACGGCGATCCCGGTCAGCACGTCGGTCGCCCGGCAGTACCTCACGCCCGAGTTCCGCGACTCGTGGAGCCCCAAGCAGGGGATCATCACCTACGACGACTTCGTCGCGCCCCGCGGCAGCTCGCCGGTGTCGGTGCGGCTCGTGGGGGCCGAGCGCTACGACAGCGCCGGCCGGTGGCTCGGGCCGGTCTCCTCAGGGGAGGAGGTCCTGGACTTCCCGGTCGAGCTGGTCGACGGCCAGTACCGCATCGCCTCGGCGCCGGACGCGCTCGTGGTGCCGCAGTCGTGGTTCGAGCAGCGCTACGAGCGGATGTCGCTCTACTACTTCGACCCCGACGCCGAGGTGCTCGTCCCCGAGCCGGTCTTCGTGCCGCGGGGCGACCAGCTCGTGAGCAACCTGGTCTCGGCCCTGCTCGCCGGTCCGCCGAGCGACCTCTCGCGGGTCGAGACCACCTTCCTGCCGGCCGGTGCCACGGTGGAGCTCTCGGTGCCGGTCGACGACGTCGTGGACATCGTCGTCGGCACCCCGGGCGAGGCCCCGACGCCCACCCCCGAGGCCGTGCGGCTGATCGTGGCGCAGCTGGCCTGGACCCTGCGCCAGGTCCCGACCATCGATCGGTTCCGCCTCCTGGTCGACGGGCGGCCGGTGCAGCTGCCCGGCGGCGTCACCGAGTTCAGCGTCGAGGAGGGGGCGCCCTACGACCCCTCCGGCTACCAGGCCACCTCGCGCCTGTTCGGCCTCCGCGACGGCCTGCTGGTCTCCGGTGTGCCAGGCGCCCTGGCGTCGACCGACGGGCCCCTGGGCACCCGGGACCTCGGTGTGCGGTCCTTCGGCGTCGACCTCGCCGGCGAGACGGTCGCCGCGGTGACCGACGAAGGCCGCACGCTGCTGCGGGCGCCCGTCCAGGACGGGGGGAGCGGCGAGGGAGCCGTGTCCGTGGTGAGCGGCGCCTCCGACCTGCTGCGGCCGGCGTGGGACCTCGAGGGCCGGCTCTGGGTGGTCGACCGGACACCGGCGGGAGCGCGCGTCTCGACGGTGACCGAGGACGGCGGCCCGGTCGAGGTGCGGGTGCCCGGCATCAGCGGTGCGGACGTCCGCTCCTTCCTCGTCTCGCGGGACGGCTCCCGGATCATCGCCGTCGTCCGCGCCCGCGGGCGCGACCAGGTCCGGGTCAGCCGCCTCCGGTACGGCGAGAACCGGCTCCTCTCGGCCTCGCCCAGCAGGCGGCTCGCCTGGGAGGGCGGTCGCGACCTGCGGATCAAGGGCCTGGGCTGGCGGAGCCCGACGTCCGTCGCGGTCCTGCACCGGCTCGCCGAGGACCTGTACGAGGTGCGCACGCTCTCGGTCGACGGCGCGCCCGCCGGCGCCGAGGCCGCGGCCACGACCATGCGTGGCCGGTTCGTCTCGCTGGCCGGCACGCCGGTGCCGGACGAGACCGTGTACGCCGTGACGCGCGAGGCCCTGGTCGACATCGCCAACCAGGGTGGCCCGGCGATCGACCTGGTGGAGGGCACCACCGCCGTCCGCCACGTGGGCTGAGGTCTCCACAGCCGCGGCGAGAACCGGTTGCCGTCGCGGGGACGGCGGAGCAGGCTCGTGGACGTGCTCGACGCCGCCGCGGACCTGCTGCTCGGCGGGCGCTGCGCCGGCTGCGAGCGGCCGGGGCGGGTGCTCTGCGGTGACTGCGCCGCCGCGCTGCCGGACGGCGCCTTCCCTGCCTGGCCCTCGCCCGTCCCGCCCGGCCTGGTGCCGCCCTGGGCGGCCGCACCGTACGACGGCCTGGTGCGCAGCCTGCTGCTCGGGCACAAGGAGCGCCGTCTGCTGGGCCTGCGGAGGCCGCTCGGCGGACTGCTGGCCGCGGCCGTCGGCGAGGCGGTGGCCGGCTGCGTGCCGGCGGGTCCGGTGGTGCTCGTGCCCGTCCCGTCTCGGCCCGTCACCGTCCGCGCTCGCGGGCACGACCCGACGTACACCGTCACGGCCACCGCTGCGCAGCTGCTGCGGCGGGCAGGCCGGGACGCGATCGCCGTGCGCCTGCTGCGGACCCGCCCCGGCCTCGTCGACCAGGCCGGCCTCGACGCCGCGGCGCGGGCGGCGAACCTCGCGGGGTCGCTGACCTGCCCGGCCCCGGCGCTGCGGCGGCTGGCGCGCCGCCGGGCCGCGGGTTCGGTGGTCGTCTGCGACGACGTGCTCACGACCGGCGCCACCGCCCGGGAGGCCCAGCGCGCGCTCGACACGGTGGGCCTGCACGTCGCAGCGGTGGCGGTCGTCGCGGCGACCGCGCGCCGGCGTACGCCCACGGGACCGCGGTTCTGACCGGACCGGGACCGGGTGCCCTTCCCGTGACTTGGGCCACCGTCTAACGTCAGTACATGGAGTCCGTCCGGGTCCGTGGTTGCGTCGTCTCGGCGCTCGCCCCGGCTCGGGGCGCGGCGCCTGGTCGACTAGCCGATGCCAGTCGCAGGCGAAGCGGTCCACGTAAGGCGCGACCCGGGCCCGCCCGGGTCCGTCGATCACGGTGCGGCTTAGAAGTAAGACCTGCCTCGCCCCGGTCACCAGATGTGGCCGACGGCGGGAGAGGGCCGGTAGTGGCGGAGAAGCTGCGGAAGCCCCAGCAGGCGGTTGTGGGGTCGAAGACCAGGTCGGCCGGACGGACTCCTTCCTCATGCGTCCCCCTGGACGTGCGCCTCCCGGTGCGCGCTCCGAGGGGCGTGTCGTGCTGCCCGCAGGAGGGCACGCGCGGAGGCTGAACAACCAACTGTTGATCGGGAGGTTCACATGGAAGTTGTCGTCACGGGTCGCCACTGCGAGCTGTCGGAGCGGTTCCGCGAGCACGCCGCCGAGAAGCTGTCCCGGCTCGAGAAGCACGACCACCGGATCATGCGGGTGCACGTCGAGGTCGACTGCGAGCCCAACCCCCGGCAGCACGACAGGTCGGTCCACGTGGAGCTGACCGCCTTCTCCAAGGGCCCGGTCATCCGGGCGGAGGCGGCCGCCGAGGACAAGCGCGCCGCCCTGGACCTCGCGCTCGACAAGATGGCTGCGCAGATGCGCCGGGCGGCCGACCGCCGCCGGGTCCACCGAGGGCAGAAGACGCCGGTCTCCGTCGGCCAGGCGCTGGCGGGGCTGGAGCCGGCGCCGGAGCCGGCCGCGGAGCCGGAGTCCGACGGCGCCGGCCAGGAGCGCCACGTCGGTCCCATCGCGGTGATGGGTGACGGTCCCCTCGTGGTCCGGGAGAAGACCCACCCGGCGAGCCCGATGACGCTCGACCAGGCGCTCTACGAGATGGAGCTGGTCGGCCACGACTTCTACCTCTTCGTCGACAAGGAGAGCGAGCGCCCCTCGGTCGTCTACCGGCGGCGCGGCTACGACTACGGCGTGATCTCCCTGGACCTCGGCGCGGAGGAGTAGCGCCGGGGAGTGACGAGCAGCCGGCGCGCGAGTCGCCGGAACGCGGTGACGGGGTGGCCCGAACGGGCTACCCCGTCACGCCTTCGGGGTGACACGGATGGGTCAGGAGCGTCTGGCGTGTCATGATTCCGCCGTGGTGGAACAGAGCACGGCCGCAGCCTCGGCTGCCGAGCCGACCCGGGTGCTGGTGGTCGACGACCAGGAGCTCTTCCGGCGTGGACTGACGATGCTGCTCACGGTCGAGGAGGGCATCGAGGTCATCGGCGAGGCCGGCGACGGCGTCGAGGGCACCAGCCTCGCCGCGACGTCCGCCCCCGACGTGGTCCTCCTCGACGTGCGGATGCCCAAGCGCTCCGGCATCGAGGCGTGCAAGGCGATCAAGGAGGCCGTGCCGTCGGCCAAGATCATCATGCTCACCGTCTCCGACGAGGAGGCCGACCTCTACGAGGCGGTCAAGAGCGGTGCGTCCGGCTACCTGCTCAAGGACTCCTCGATCGAGGAGGTCGCCCAGGCCGTCCGCGTGGTCGCCGACGGCCAGTCGCTCATCAGCCCGTCGATGGCGGTCAAGCTCATCGACGAGTTCAAGCAGATGTCGCGCCCCGAGCGCGAGCACGTCCCGGGCCTGCGCCTGACCGAGCGGGAGCTCGAGGTGCTCCGCCTGGTGGCCAAGGGCATGAACAACCGCGAGATCGCCAAGCAGCTGTTCATCTCCGAGAACACGGTCAAGAACCACGTCCGCAACATCCTCGAGAAGCTGCAGCTGCACTCCCGCATGGAGGCGGTCATGTACGCGGTCAAGGAAAAACTCCTCGACCTGCCCTAGGGGATCGTGCGGGCGGGCGCCTGCGGCTCCCGCCGGACGGACGGCCCCGGTCTACCAGCCTCCGCTCGTCCCTCGCTCCGGCCGCCAGACCCAACCACGACCGGGGCCGCCCGCCCGTCGTCCGCCTCCGGCGCCCGCCCGCAGCTGCTCGTGACGGCCTGTCGGGAGGGGCTCGTAGCCTGAGGCCGTGGTCGACCACCTCTCCCGCGCCCAGGCCCGCCGGGTCGCGCTGGCCGCCCAGGGCTTCCTCGACCCGCCGCACGCGGCGCCGACGATGCGGACCTTCGCCCGGACGCTCGAGCGCACCGGCGTGCTGCAGGTCGACTCGGTCAACGTGCTCCAGCGGGCCCACTACGTCCCGCTCTACTCGCGGATGGGGCCCTACGACACCGGCCTGCTGCGGCGGGCCGCCGAACGGCGGCCACGCCGGGTCGTGGAGTACTGGGCGCACGTCCAGGCCTTCATGCCGGTCGAGCTCTGGCCGGTGATGCAGCACCGGATGGCGTCCTACCGCGAGCGCGGCGGCAAGTGGTGGCGCGACGTGCCCGAGGAGCTCGCCGCCTCGGTGCTGTCGGCGGTGGCCCGGCACGGAGCCATGACGGCCCGGCAGGCGGCGGCGGTCGTCGGGGACGGGGGACCGCGGCGCAAGGAGCACTGGGGCTGGAACTGGTCGGCGACGCGCAAGGCGCTCGACCTGCTCTACATGGGCGGCGAGCTCGCCATCGCCGCCCGCACGGCGCAGTTCGAGCCGGTCTACGACGTGCCCGAGCGGGTGCTGCCGCCCGAGGTCCTGGCCGTGCCAGTCCCGTCGCCCGCCGAGGCCGCGCGGGAGCTGGTGCGGCGGGCGGCCCGCTCGCACGGCGTCGCGACCGAGACCGACCTGCGCGACTACTACCGGATGGGCGTCGAGGAGACCCGCCGGGCGGTGGCCGAGCTCGTCGAGGCCGGTGACCTGCTGCCCGTCCGGGTCGAGGACTGGGCGCGGCCGGCCTACCTCCACCGCGCCGCGCGCCTGCCTCGGCGGGTCGGGGCACGTGCCCTGCTGAGCCCGTTCGACCCGGTCGTGTGGGAGCGGGAACGGACCGAGCGGCTCTTCGGCTTCCGGTACCGCATCGAGATCTACGTCCCGGCCGCGCAACGGGTGCACGGCTACTACGTGCTGCCGTTCCTCCTCGGTGAGAGGCTCGTCGCGCGGGTCGACCTCAAGGCCGACCGGTCGGCCCGGCGCCTGCTCGTCCGCGCGGCGTACGCCGAGCCGGGCGCGCCGCCGGAGACCGCTGCGGAGCTCCTGGCCGAGCTGGCCCGGCTGGCGGGGTGGCTCGGTCTGGACGCCGCCGCCCCCGTGGTCGTCGAGCCCCGCGGAGACCTCGCGCCGGCCCTCGCCGGGGTGCTGCGCACCGGTTAGGGAGGGTTAGCGGCGCTGGGTAGAGTGGCGGCGCCGTCCGCTCGGCTTCCCACCGCTAGGAGTTGTACCCCCGTGCCCGTGATCCTCGACAAGCTCCTCCGCATCGGCGAGGGCAAGATCCTGCGCCAGCTGGAGACCATCGCCAAGGCCGTCAACGCCATCGAGGACGACTTCGTCACGATGTCCGACGCGGAGCTCCAGGCGATGACCGGCGAGCTGAAGCAGCGCCACGAGAACGGCGAGTCGCTCGACGACCTGATGCCGGAGGCGTTCGCCACCGTGCGCGAGGCGGCCAAGCGGGTCATCGGCCAGCGCCACTACGACGTGCAGATCATGGGTGGGGCCGCGCTGCACCTGGGCAACATCGCCGAGATGAAGACCGGCGAGGGCAAGACGCTCGTCGCCACCCTGCCGTCGTACCTCAACGCGCTGTCGGGCAAGGGCGTCCACGTCGTCACCGTCAACGACTACCTGGCCAAGTACCAGTCCGAGATGATGGGGCGCATCCACCACTTCCTCGGGCTCACCACCGGCGTGATCCTGCCGGAGATGCGGCCGGCGGAGCGCCGCGAGGCCTACAACTGCGACATCACCTACGGCACGAACAACGAGCTCGGCTTCGACTACCTGCGCGACAACATGGCCTCGGCGCTCGAGGACTGCGTCCAGCGGGGCCACAACTTCGCCGTCGTCGACGAGGTCGACTCGATCCTCATCGACGAGGCGCGGACCCCCCTCATCATCAGCGGTCCGACCCAGGACGAGGTCAAGTGGTACGGCGAGTTCGCGAAGATCGCCCGGAAGCTGGAGAAGGACGTCGACTACGAGGTCGACGAGAAGAAGCGGACGATCTCGGTCCTCGAGCCGGGCATCACCAAGGTCGAGGACCACCTCGGCATCGAGAACCTCTACGAGACCGCGAACACCCCGCTGATCTCCTTCCTCAACAACTGCATCAAGGCCAAGGAGCTCTTCCGCCGCGACAAGGAGTACGTCGTCCAGCAGGGCGAGGTGCTCATCGTCGACGAGCACACCGGCCGGATGCTGTCGGGCCGCCGCTACAACGACGGCCTGCACCAGGCGATCGAGGCCAAGGAGGGCGTGGAGGTCCGCGAGGAGTACCAGACCCTCGCCACCGTCACGCTGCAGAACTACTTCCGGCTCTACGACACGCTCTCCGGCATGACCGGCACGGCGATGACCGAGGCCAGCGAGTTCGACAAGATCTACAAGCTCGGCGTGGTCCCGATCCCGACCAACAAGCCGATGGCCCGCATCGACCAGCCCGACCTCGTGTACCGCACCGAGGAGGCCAAGTACGACGCCGTCGTCGAGGACATCGCGGAGCGCCACGAGAAGGGCCAGCCGATGCTGGTCGGCACCGTCTCGGTGCAGAAGTCCGAGCACCTCTCGGAGAAGCTCAAGAAGCGCGGCATCCCGCACACGGTGCTCAACGCGAAGGTCCACGCCGACGAGGCGAAGATCGTCGCCATGGCGGGTCACAAGGGGGCCGTCACGGTCGCCACCAACATGGCCGGTCGAGGCACCGACATCATGCTGGGTGGCTCGGTGGAGTTCCTCGCCGACCAGGAGCTGCGCAAGCGCGGCCTGGAGCCCACCGGCGAGACCGCCGACGAGTACGACGCCGCGTGGCCCGAGACGCTCGAGCGGCTCAAGGCGCAGGTCGCCGCCGAGCACGACGAGGTCAAGGCGCTCGGCGGCCTCTACGTGATCGGCACCGAGCGCCACGAGTCGCGCCGCATCGACAACCAGCTGCGTGGTCGTTCCGGCCGCCAGGGCGACCCGGGGGAGTCCCGGTTCTACCTGTCGCTCGAGGACGAGCTGATGCGGCTGTTCAAGTCGGAGTGGGTCGACCGCGTGCTGCAGGTCCTCAAGATCCCCGACGACGTCCCGATCGAGAACAAGCGGGTCACGAACGCGATCGCCAACGCCCAGGGCCAGGTCGAGTCGCAGAACTTCGAGTCCCGCAAGAACGTCCTCAAGTACGACGACGTCATGGACCGCCAGCGCAAGGTGATCTACGCCGAGCGCCGCGCCGTCCTCGAGGGCGCCGACCTGCAGCAGCAGATCCGGTCCTTCATCGACGACGTCGTCGCGGGCTACGTCGCCGGCTCGCTCGCGGACTTCGCCGAGGAGTGGGACCTCGAGCAGCTGTGGACCGACCTCGGTCAGCTGTGGCCGATCTCGGTCGACCACGAGGCCCTCGCCGAGCAGGCCGGAGGCAAGGCCGTGCTCGACCGCGACGACCTGGTCAAGGCGCTGCGCGAGGACGCCCACGCGGCGTACGACCGCCGGGAGCAGGAGGTCGGCGAGGAGGTGATGCGCGAGCTCGAGCGGCGCGTGCTGCTCTCCGTGCTCGACCGCAAGTGGCGCGAGCACCTCTACGAGATGGACTACCTGCGCGAGGGCATCTACCTGCGTGCCTACTCCCAGCGCGACCCGCTCGTGGAGTACCAGCGCGAGGGCTTCGACATGTTCTCGGCGATGATGGACGGCATCAAGGAGGAGGCCGTGGGCTTCCTCTTCAACCTCGAGGTCCAGGTCGAGCCGGAGCCGGCCCCGGCGCTCTCGGTCGCCGACGGGCTCCAGTCGCCGGTCGTCGCCGGTGCGGAGTCGGCTCCCGCCGAGCAGCACCCGCAGATCCGCGCCAAGGGCCTGGACCGGCCCAACCGGCCCCAGCAGCTCTCCTACACCGCGCCGTCGGTGGACGGCGAGGCCGCGGTGCAGACCCGGGTGGAGGCGGAGGAGGACGAGTTCGCCGGCACGGGGCGCAACGACCGGTGCCCGTGCGGCTCCGGCAAGAAGTACAAGCAGTGCCACGGCGCGCCGAACGGCCCCACCGGCCACGCGGCTCGCGTCAACGGCTGACCGACCCGGGCCGCACGGCGCTGGTCCTGGCCGCCCCGCTCCGGGGTCAGGCGAAGTCCAGCGCCGTGCAGACCCACCGCGCGCCCTCGTCGGCGTGACGGCCCGGTCGCTGCTCGAACCGGGCGGCCAGCGCCCGTGATCGCGGACCGTAGCGGACGTGGATGCTGCTCTCGACCACCTGCCGGTCGAGGAAGCAGGTGTGCACGCTCATCACCTTCGGGCGCACCGGCTGCGGCCGCCCCTGGCCCGGGCGGTGACCGCCGGCTCGGGCGACGAGCTGCGCACGCCGCTCGAGGTCGGCGTAGACGGTGGTCGAGGTCCAGCGCAGCAGCTGGGTCACCGGTCGGTCGCCACCGACGATCTCCACGGCGGCCTGCGCGAAGCGACGCGACCACTGCTCCACGCCGCGGCGGTGGCGCACGTCGACCGGGACCACCCCGGCGGTGGCGCCGGCCGCCACGTCGGTAGCCGGTGGGTCGAGTCGCGGGCCGAGGTCCAGCGCGAGAGCACCCTGGACGCTCATCGGCGCGATCGCCGGGCCGCGAGCGGGGAACGACAGGACGTCGGCTTCGTGCTGGCTGCGGTTCATCAGGGTGCTCCTTCCTGCGGAGCCGGCGGCAGTCGCAGCCGCTGGCCCGGGTGGATGAGATCCGGGTCGTCCCCGATGACGGCCCGGTTGAGGTCGTGGATGCGGTGCCAGTGGCGCGTCACCTGAGCGGTGTCGGCGGTGCTCGGCAGGGCGGCGGAGGCCAACCCCCAGAGCGAGTCACCCGGGCGCACGACCACCGCGTCGGCGGTTGGTGTCGGCCGGGCGTCGTGCAGCGCCCGGGCGACCCACGCTGCGGTGGACGGCGCCTGCTCCGGCACCACCGGCGGGCGCGTGGTGCGCGGCTGCTCGCCGGCGACCGCCGGGGTGGCCGCGCCGGCGAGGGCGATGCCGCAGGCGAGCAGCACGACCCGACGCACGGCCGGCGGCACGCCGCGGGGACCGTTGCCGCGGCCGCGCGTCCGCCGGGCTTCGAGGGCGACGGCGACGACCGCCAGCCAGAGCCAAGCCATCGCCACCAGCGCGGCCACGGCGCACCCGCCGGTCAGGAGCTCCTCGAAGGAACGATCCGGGCGCGGGACCACCCACGTCGTCGCGGGCCAGGCGGTCGCGAGGACGGCCGCACCCGCGGCCGTGACGGACGAGACGACCGCGAGGCAGCGGGGCGTCGAGCCCGGAGTTGCTTCCGCCATCGTGCCGACCCTTGCGTTTGCCGCGGTTTGTGTCCGGTGACAAGACAACGCGGGCCGGGGGCGTGGGGTCAACCCCCTGTCCACAGGGTCGCCAGCGACCCCGCTCCGGGAGGCCGGCAGAGCCGGGCGGGGTCGAGCCGGGTCGAGCGGCTCAGCGGCCGATCGGCGTCACCGCTCCCAGGGGAGCGGCACGCGCGGAGCCGGGACCGGGTGGGTCAGCGACGACGTGGCTTGACGATGACCTGGTCGGTGGCGCGGGCCCAGGAAGCCTGGGTGTCGCCGGCGAAGACGGCGCGGGCCGCGTAGGTGCCGGGCTCGAGACCGGTCACGACGGTGGTCGCGCGGCCCTCGTCGTCCAGCGGCAGCGTGACCTCGCGGCCGGCCACGATGACGACGACCGAGCCGGTGGGGACGTCCCCGGGGAGGCCCGGGGCCGAGGCGCGCACCCGCAGCCTGGCCTTGCCGCGGCGACCCGCGGCGTCGAGCACCAGGCTGGTCCGCGCCCGTGCGGGGTCGGGCCAGGAGAGGTCCTGGGTGGCCGGCTCGACATCGGACCCGCCGACGCTCACCCGTGCGGAGAGCCGGGCGCCGACGTCCGCGGTCGTGACGGTGTACGTGCGGCCGCTCGCGCCGGCGATCACGGCACCGTCGCGCAGCCAGGTGTAGGACGGCTTCGCGCTGCCGGGGGTCCAGCTCCCGGGACGGATCCGGAGGCGCCGGCCGACCACCGCTGAGCTCGCCGCGGCGAAGGGCTCGGTGATCTCGGCCTCGACCCGCTCCGCGGCCCGGCGGAAGTTAGCGATCCGCACCCGGGTCTTCTCCCGGATGGCCGGCAGCTTGGCGTAGAGGTTGCTGCCGGGGCAGGAGGTGTCGTTGGTGTCACGGTGACCGTCGATGACCGGGAGCGTCGCGGCGCGTCCGGAGCGGTACTTGTCGCTGCCCTCGCTGGTCACCGTCACCCGGCCCACCGGGTCCATGCCGTACCGGTCGAGCTTCCACGCCGCGACCCGGGCGATGGCGGCGATGACGGCGGAGGTCGGCGTGGCCTGGTCGAAGTTGCCGATGACCGAGACGCCGGCGGAGTTGTGGTTGAACCCCAGCGTGTGGGCGCCGCGGACGTTCTTGGCGGCGCCGCCGTAACGGCCGGTCCAGATCCGGCCGAAGCGGTCGACGAGGAAGTTGTAGCCGATGTCGGACCAGCCCAAGCTCTGCGTGTGGTAGGCGTACATCCCGCGGATGAGCGCGGGGACGTCCTCACGTGCGTAGTCGTTGCTGTTGACCGTGTGGTGGACGTGGACCTGCTTGATCGTCGGGATGTACGACGGACTGCCGTCGCGCAGGTTCTCGTTCGCGCCCCACGCCTTGCGGTTGCGGATGTTGGGTCGCGGGACGACGCCCGTGGTCGTCGTCCGGGCGGTCGTCGTGCGGGCGGCCACGACCGCGGCCGACCCCGCCGAGGCGTCGTACGACGCGGGCTGGGCCGTTGCCGGGTCGGCGTCGTCGGCCGGGTCGTCGGCGACCGTGGCAGCGTCGCCGGGCAGGGGAGTGGGGTGCAGCAGGACAAGGGCCAGGCCGGCCGGTCGCTCGCCGTCGACGCGCACCCGGATGCCGTCGGTGGGGCCCACCCAGACGACGTCGGTGCCGACGGTCGGGCTGGCGTCGAGGCTGTCGGGGTCCGGCGCCTCGTGGGCGTGTGGGGCGGGCTGCCACGGCTGCCAGCTGCCGTCGCGGCGGACGCTCATCTCGATCGCCGGCTCGGCGGCGCCACGCGGCCAGGTGAAGCCCACCATCGAGAAGGTGGTCGTCGCCATCCGTGCGGAGGCGCGTCCCCCGGGCGCGGAGCCACCGACGAGGACGTCCTCGTCGAGGGGGACGGAGAGCGACTCGACCCCCATGTCGTCACCGGCGCTGAGCTGCAGCCGGCCGTCGGCGGGTCGGTCGTCACCGCCGAGCAGCCCGGTGCGGGCAGCAGTGCCCAGTCCGGCCACGGCGGCGGTCCCCCCGGCCAGGGCCAGGAGGAGCGGGCGGCGTCCAGTCGTCGTCACGCTGACATCATCCGTCACAACCGTCCCGATCGCCACGTCGCCGGGCCGAACGGATGAGCCGGGATGGTCCGTCGGGAGGGGCCGGGCACAGCAGGAGGCGTGGCCGCGCTGGGTGCGCGACCACGCCTCCGTGGTGCTGGGCCGGGCGAGGCGCGTGCGCCACGCCCGGTGGTCTCAGCGGTGGGCGTGCGTGCGGTTGCGGCCCGTCAGGGTCGAGGCCAGCACGACCAGGACGGCCGCGATGGCGATCGAGACGGCCCAGCGGACCCAGTCGATGCCAGGCGAGCCATCGCCGCCGAAGGCCTGGTAGACGACGAGGCCGAGGAGGACACCGCCGATGCCGCACAGCAGCGTCAGCCAGATCGGGGTGTTGTCCTTGTCGCCAGGGGCGACGAGCTTGCCGAGCAGGCCGATGATCAGGCCCGCGACGATGATTCCGACGATCTCCCACATATTCGGGCTCCTTCGTTCTCTCGGGGTTGAGGGGCGCAGTGGCGCCTGTGGTGAGGCGGTACCCCCAGCGCTCGCGGCGCACGCCTCCCCCGATCGGTCAGTCCTCGGTGTGCCCCGTCCGCGCCCCGACCACCGACTCGCCGAGGAGCCGCTCGAGCACGGCGGCCGCGGCCGGGAGGAGGAGGATGCCCCCGACCACCAGCGGGTAGCTCGCCAGCGGGCCCTCGCCGGCGAGCGAGAGCTGGATGCCGAGCCCGGTCACCGCCGCGGAGGCCACCAGGCACAGCCCCCACCACATCTGCATCGTCATCGTCTCCACCTCGGTCCCGGACGGGCCCGCGGCCGTCCCGCGGTGCCTCGGGGTCCATGGTCAGGGACGACCGCCGGCTCTGTCCGTGGATCGCGGAACCCCGCGGCGTGCGCCACGCCCTAGGGTCGGCCCATGGCGTGGGAGCAGGAGCTGTTCGGGCTGCTCGAGGACCTCGAGCAACAGGCGGAGGCGGCGTACGACGCCGAGCGCGCCGCCGAGCTCGCCGACCGCAGCCGTGCGGAGTACCAGCAGGTCACCCTCGCCTCACGGCTCGTCGCCTCGATCGGCACCGAGCTCGCGCTCGAGGTCCGGGGGGTGGGCACGCTCGCCGGCTCGCTCGAGCGGGTCGCGGACGGCTGGTGCCTGCTCCACGGCCGCGGCCAGGACTGGGTCGTCCGGCTCGCGGCGGTCCTCGCCGTGCACGCGGCCTCGGACCGGTCGGTGCCCGAGCTCGCCTGGCCCGTGACCGCGCGGCTCGGGCTCCGGTCGGCGCTGCGCCGGCTGGCGGACCTCTCCGCCCGGTGCGTGTGGCACACCGTCGACGGCGGTCGGTACGAGGGCGTGGTCACGCGGGTGGGTAGCGACTTCGCCGAGGTCCGGGTGGGCGAGGCCCACCGGGTGGTGCTGCTGCCCTTCGACGCGCTGGCGGCGGTCCAGAGCCGCGAGGACTGACCCCCGAGGACTGACCCCCGAGGACTGAGCCCGAGGACTGGGCCCGAGGACTGGGCCCCAGAGGATCGGGCCGGGTCAGGTCGCGTCGACGTCGTACGGCGGGACCTCGCCGTCCGCGAGCGGCCGCAGGCCGCGCCGCTTGGGGCGGGCCGACTCCTCCTCGGCGTCCTCCATCGCCTCCATCACGTGCTTGCGGACGATGGCGCGAGGGTCGAGGTCGCGCAGCTCCAGGTCGGCGTACTCGGGGCCGAGCTCGTCGCGCAGCTCGTCACGCGCGGCGTTCGCGAGCTGGCGCGCCTTGCGGAGGAACTGCCCCGCCTGCTTGGCCAGGTCGGGCAGCCGGTCCGGGCCGAACACGAGCACCGCCACGAAGGCGATGACTGCCATCTCGGTGAGGCCGACCCCGAACACGGGTCAGAACTTAGCGGTGGGGGTGAGTCCCAGCTGCATCCCGGCCAGGCCTCGGCCGCGGCCGGACAGCGTCGCGGCGACCTTGGTGAGGACCTGCGCGGCGGGGGCGGTGGGGTCGGCGTCGACGATCGGCTTGCCGACGTCGCCGCCCTCGCGGAGGGAGATGTCGAGCGGCACCTGCCCGAGCACGGGCACGTCGTACCCGAACCGGGAGGACAGCGTCTGGGCGACGCGCTCGCCGCCGCCGGAGCCGAAGACCTCGAGCCGGTGCTCCTTGCCCTCGCTGGTGCAGTGCGGGCACGGCAGGTAGCTCATGTTCTCGACGACGCCGACGACCCGCTGGTGCATCATCGAGGCCATCGTGCCGGCGCGCTCGGCGACCTCGGCGGCGGCCTCCTGCGGCGTGGTCACGACGACGACCTCGGCGCCGGGCAGGTGCTGGCCGAGCGAGATCGCGACGTCACCGGTGCCCGGAGGCAGGTCCAGGAGGAGCACGTCGAGGTCGCCCCAGTAGACGTCGGCGAGCATCTGCACGAGTGCCCGATCGAGCATCGGCCCACGCCAGGCGACCACCTGGTCGCGGCGGGGCTTGAGCATCCCGATGGAGATGACCGAGACGCCGCTGGGCGTCGGCACCGGCATGATCAGGTCCTCGACCTGGGTCGGCCGTGCGTCGGCGACACCGAGCATGGCGGGCACCGAGTGGCCGTAGATGTCGGCGTCGACGACGCCGACCTTCATGCCCTGGGCGGCCATCGCCAGGGCGAGGTTCACGGTGACCGAGGACTTGCCGACACCGCCCTTGCCGCTGGCGATCGCGAAGACCTTGGTGAGGTTGCCCGGCTGGGCGAACGGGATCTCCCGCTGGGCGGCGCCGCCGCTGAGCACGTCCTTGAGGCCGGCGCGCTGCTCGGCCGTCATCACGCCGAGCTCCAGCTCGACGCCGACGATGCCCGGGACCTTCTCCACGGCCGTCGTCACGTCGCGGTTGATCGTGTCCTTGAGGGGGCAGCCGGCGACGGTGAGCAGCACGGTCACGTGGGCGACGCCGGAGCCGTCGACGGTGACCGACTCCACCATGCCCAGCTCGGTGATGGGGCGCTTGATCTCGGGGTCGTTGACCGTCGCGAGTGCAGCGTTGACCTTGTCGACCAGCCCGGTGCTCATGATCATCGAGTCTAGGTCGCCGCCGGGTCGGACCGGTCATCGGCGGACCCGGCGAGACGCGACTCACGCTCCTCGAGCTCCTGGACCAGCGAGCGCATCTCCGAGCGGAGGAAGTCGCGGGTGGCGACCTCGCCGACCGACATCCGCAGCGAGGCGACCTCGCGGGCCAGGAACTCCATGTCGGCGTGGGCCCGGGCGTCGGCCTGGCGGTCCTGCTCCGCGATCACCCGGTCCCGCGCCTCCTGCCGGTTCTGGGCCAGCAGGATGAGCGGCGCGGCGTACGACGCCTGCAGGCTCAGCATGAGCGTGAGGAAGATGAACGGGTAGTCGTCGAAGCGCACCCGCTCGGGCGCCAGGAGGTTCCAGCAGACCCAGATGACCACGAAGCCCGTCATGTAGAGCAGGAACCGGGCGGTGCCCATGAACCGTGCGAACTGCTCGGCGAAGACGCCGAAGGTGTCGGGGTCGTACGTCGGGCGCCGGACGAGGGTGCGGCGGGTCTCCCGCGGGGTGTCCAGCCGCGGACCCCGGCTGGTGCGGCCCTCAGCCATGGCGCACCGCCCGGTCCCGCCAGCCCGCCGGCAGCATGTGGTCGAGCAGGTCGTCGACGGTGACCGCCCCGAGGAGGTGGCCGTTCTCGTCGACGACCGGCGCGGCGACCATGTTGTACGTCGCGAGGTGGGCGGCCACCTGGTCGATCGTCGCCTCCGGCTTGAGGTTCTCCATGGAGTCGTCGAGCGCGCCCGCCACCAGCGTGGAGGGCGGCTCGCGCAGCAGCCGCTGGATGTGGGCCACCCCGAGCAGGCGCCCGGTGGGCGTCTCCAGCGGCGGTCGGCACACGTAGACCAGCGCGGCCAGCGACGGGGTGAGCTCGGGGTTGCGGACGTGGGCGAGCGCGTCGGCCACGGTCGCGTCGGGGCCGAGGATGACCGGCTCGGGCGTCATCATGGCGCCGGCGGTGTCCTCGACGTACGACATCAGGCGGCGCACGTCGTCCGCCTCAGCCGGCTCCATCAGGCTCAGCAGCGCCTCGGCCGCCTCGGGCGAGAGCTCGGCGATCAGGTCGGCGGCGTCGTCGGCCGACATCTCCTCGAGGACGTCGGCGGCGCGCTCGGAGTCGAGGTGGCTGAGGATCTCGACCTGGTCCTCCTCGGGCAGCTCCTCAAGGACGTCGGCGAGCCGCTCGTCGTCGAGCGCGGCGACGACGGCCGTCCGGCGCTCCTTCGGCAGGTCGTGGATCATGCTGGCAGCGTCGGCGGGGCGCATCTCGTTGAGCGCGTGCACGAGGTGGGTGGCGCCCTGGGTCTGCTCCCGTCGGGTCAGGCCGACGACGTCGCGCCACTCGACGACGTGGGTCTGGCCGCGGCGGCGCAGCCCCTTGGCCGGCTCCTGCACGGCGACCCGGCTCAGCACCCAGTCCCGGTTGCGGGCCTGCTCCATGGCCACGTCGTAGACCGTGCCGCTCACCCCGCTGGAGGGGATCGTCACCTGTCGGTCGAGCATCTCGCCGATCACCAGCGTCTCGGTCGACCGCTGCTCGAACCGGCGCATGTTGAGCAGCCCGGTCGTGTAGACCTGGCCGGCGTCGATGTTGGTCACCCGGGTCATCGGCACGAAGATCCTCCGGCGTCCGAACACCTCGGCCACCATGCCCAGCACGCGTGGCTGGTTGACCTCCGACCGCACCGCGACCACCAGGTCGCGGACCTTCGCCACCTGGTCGCCCTGGGGGTCGAAGATCGGCAACCCGACCAGTCGGGCCGCGTAGACGCGGACAGGCGTGGTGCTCACGGAGCGAGGCTAGCGGCCCACCCGCCGCCGGAGCGGTCCGGTGCGAGGATGGCGGACGTGCGCGTCGTCCTCCACGTCGGGCTGCCCAAGACGGGCACGACCTACCTCCAGTCGCTGCTCGCGACGCACCGGGAGGCCCTGCGTGCCGGCGGGGTGCTCTACCCCTTCCTGCGGCCGGGCGCGATGTTCCACGCCGCGGTCGAGGTCCGTGGCTCCCACGATCGGTTCGGGCTCGCGGCGCGCGAGGTCGCCGGCACCTGGTCGGCGCTGGTGGACCGGGCACGCGGCTGGGACGGCGTGGCGGTGCTGGGGCACGAGGTGCTGGCCGGCGCCACCCCCGCCCAGGTCGAGGCGACCCTCGCGCCGCTGGCGGGGGTCGAGGTCGACGTGGTCGTCACCGCGCGGGACCTCGGCCGGCAGGTGACCGCGCACTGGCAGGAGGAGGTCAAGCGGGGGGACGTCCGCTCCTTCGCGGAGCTGGAGGCGAGCGAGCTGCGGGCCGACACCGGCCGCGACGTCGGCCCCGACGCCGGCGGCCGACGCCCGCACTTCTGGCACGCCCAGGACTGGGTGTGGGCGCTGCAGCGCTGGTCCGCCCCGCTCCCGCCCGAGCGGGTCCACCTGGTCGTCTGCCCGCCCCCCGGAGCGGAGCCGCTGGAGCTGTGGCGCCGCTTCGCCGCCGCCGGCCGGCTCGACCCTGCGCTGGTCGAGGGGCCGGCCGAGGCGCTCGCCAACCCGTCACTGGGCGCGCCGGAGATCGCGCTGCTCCGTGCGGTCAACCGCGAGCTCGCCGGCCGCCTCGGCCCCGCCGAGCACAACCGCGTCGTCAAGAAGCAGTACGCCGAGGGGGAGCTCGCGGCGCGCCGCTCGCCGCGGCCCCGGGCCCCGCACCGGCTCCGGGCCCTGCTCGAGGGCGTGACCGAGCAGTGGCTCGGGGAGCTCGCGGCGGGCGCCCACCCGCTGCACGGCCCGTCCGCGGAGCTGTGGCCGGTGCTCGGCGGGCCGGGGGACCCCGACCCCGACGTGCCGCCCCCGGCCGGCGAGGACCCGGCGCGGATCGCGGCCCGCCTGCTCGAGGAGGCCGGCCGCGGCCCTCGGCGACGCGGGCTGTTCCGGCGTACAGTGCGGCCATGACCCCTCGTCGGTCCGCCACCCTGCTCGCGCCGCTGGCGCTGGGCGCCGCCCTCCTCACCGGTTGTGGCGAGGACGCGGGTACGACCGCTGCGGACCCCGCCGCCTCGGCGTCGAGCCCGGCGGCATCGGAGCCATCGGAGCCCGCCGGGCCCGCCTGCACCGACGTCTGGACCGAGGGTGCCACGCTGCCGCGCGGCTACGACGGGTGCGTGGACGCCGGGGCGTGGGTCGCGATGGACGGGCGCTACTGCGAGTTCGGCAAGCCGTTGGTCACCCACGAGCGGTTCTACGCCGTGCCCGGGGGACGGATCGCGGAGGCGGCCGGTGAGCTGGTCGAGGATCCGGCGTACCAGGACGTCCTGCGCAAGTGCAGCGGCTGAGCCGTTGCGGGGGTAGCCTTCCGCCCGGGACGACCGTCCCCGGACAGCCTCGGCCCCGGGCTGGTCGTCCTCTCGTCTCCGGAGTGTGAACCCGCGTGCGCCGTCTCTCCGCCGCGACCGTGCTCGCCGCCGTCCTGGCCCTCCTCGCCGGGCTGCTCGGCGCCTCGCCGTCCATCGCCCAGCCGTCGTCCAGCCAGCCGTCGTCCAGCGAGCCCGCCGTCGAGGCCGCGCCCGAGCGGCTCGCCGCGCCGACGCGCCGGGTGAAGCCAGCGCCGATGCGCTACACCCCGCCGGTCGGCGTCCGGGTCAACGACCCGCTCGGCGACCGGGAGGCGCGCCGCCGGATCATCGGCCACCTGATCCGCACGATCAACAGCGTGCCGGGGCGGGAGAAGATCCGGTTCGCGAGCTGGAACATCCGCAGCGACGACATCGTCGACGCGCTGATCGCGGCGCACAACCGCGGCGTCTCCGTGCGGGTGGTGCTCGACCGGCTGAACGCCAACAAGGAGAACGTCAACGAGGGCGTGAACCGGATGCAGGCGGCCTTCAAGAAGCGGGAGGCCAACCGCAGGGCCGAGATGAAGAGCGACGTGCGCAAGTGCGTGAGCTCGTGCCGCAACCGCAGCGGCATCGCGCACACCAAGTTCTTCCTCTTCAGCAAGGCCGGGCGGGCCGAGGACGTCGTCATCTACGGCTCCAACAACGCCACGGACCTCGCCGCCTACGGCCAGTGGAACGACGTCTTCACCATCCGCAACCGCGCCAACATCTACGCCGAGTTCGAGCACGTCTTCGACCAGATGCGCAAGGACAAGGTCGTCCGGCAGGCCTACGAGTCCTACGAGCACGGCCCCTACACGTCGTACTTCTACCCCTACCGCGGCGCAGGCACCCAGGAGGACCCGCTGCTGCGCGACCTCAACGACATCGTGTGCGCCGGGGCGACCGGCGGCACCGGCACCAACGGCATGACCAAGATCCGCATCGCCCAGACCTCGATGCACGGCGAGCGGGGCAAGGCCATCGCCCAGCGGCTGCGGACGATGTGGCAGCGCGGCTGCGACATCAAGATCGTCTACGCCGTCTTCGGCAACAACGTCCTCAACATCCTGCGCAACACCGGCCGGGGCCCCGTCCCGCACCGGCAGATCGCCCAGGACTGGAACTTCGACGGCGTCTACGACCGCTACCTGCACATGAAGTACATGGCGGTCAGCGGTCGGTACCAGGGCAAGACCGACGCCGAGGTCACGTGGAACGGCTCGGCGAACTGGACCAGCGTCGCGCTGGTCAGCGACGAGATCGTGATGCGGATCTACGGCGCCGGCGTCCGCAAGCAGTACGCCGACTGGGTCGACCACCTCTACGCCAACCCGCCGGCCTACAGCCGCAACCCGCGCGTGCAGAAGCAGCGCGAGACGCAGGCGCTGCTCGCCCGCAGGGCGCTGGTGGCCCGGGGCGGCAACCCCTACGCCGGCATCCAGGTCAACTGATCACTCCCGCGCGGCGCCGCGGCGCGCGCGTGGTCGCGGCCTAGGTTGACCTCCGTGCGACGTCAGGGCAGCCAGGCCCTCCTGCTGATCGCCGCCGCCGTCGTCTCGGTGGCGGTGGTCGCGGCGCTCCTCCACACCGGCTCGGCTCGGAGCGACCGGCAGGAACGGGACCGCGCCGTGCTCGGCGCCGCGACGGCCGTGGCGGTCGAGTCCTGCGCCGACCTCCTGGTCCTCGGCGTGGACGGTGCCGGCGAGACGCCGCGGAGCGGCCAGACCTTCGGCCGCACCGTCCAGGCCACCGCCCGGGCCCTCACCCGCGTCGCCCGCGAGGCCGGCCGGACCGTGGAAGCGGTGCGGGTGCCGATGGCCTCCCGGCCCGTGACGGCCCTCGTCGCCCCCCGGGCCCGCCGGGACCGTGCGCTGCGGGCCGTGACCCGTGCACGGGCCGGCGCCTGGATGCGTCCCGTCCCGGCAGCGACGGACGCGCTCCTGTCGCTCCTGGACCGCAGGGCCGTCGACTGCCCCGACCAGCAGGTCGGACTCGTCGGCCACGCCCAGGGCGCCGCCGCGGTGCACCGAGCCCTCGACGTCCTCGCGGAGCGACCCGACGGGCTGGCGCGGGTGGCCGGGGCCGCGCTCGTCTCGGACCCCGACCGGCGGGCGGGTACGTCGGCGACCGCCCTCGGCGCACCGCCGGCCGCCCGCGGGCGCAGCGGGATCGCGACCCGGCTGCTGGCGGCCGGGCCCGACGTGCCGGCCCCCACCCCGACGTACGCCGTGTGGAGCGTGTGCACCGACGGCGACCTGGTCTGCGACCCGAGGAACACCCCGGTCCGGGCCGCCGTCCGGACCGCCCGGTCCTACGCCTCGGGGCCCGGTGCGGCCGCGGTCCGTCGGGCCGCCCGGGCGCTGGTGGCCCGCGCGACGTCGTGGCCGGTGCCGCGCCCCGACGTCCAGGTGGCCACGGCCACCCTGGGCCAGCCGTTCCGGCTCCAGCTGGAGGTGTCGGTCGACCCCGCCGCGGGCCCCGGAGTCGTCTGGGAGGACCCGCAGCACGTGCCGGCGGGCCTGGTGCTCGACGCCGACGGCCTGCTCGCAGGCACGCCGGAGCAGGCGGGGACGTGGAACATCTCCTACCGGGTCCGTGGCACCACGCCGGCGACGACGGCCACGACCGGGGTGGTCGTGCTGACCGTCCCCGCCGGCCCCGCCGCCGTCACCGCCGGCGGCCAGGTCTCCTGCGCCGTGCGCGACGACGGCACCGCCTGGTGCTGGGGGCGCAACAGCCACGGGCAGCTCGGCGACGGCACGACGACCACTCGCCTGACGCCGGTCGAGGTGGCGGGTGACGACCGTTGGAGGACCCTCAGCACCAGCGGCTCCACCACCTGCGGCATCCGCACCGAGGGCTCGCTGTGGTGCTGGGGCCTGGACAACTTCGGCCAGCTCGGCATCGGGAAGGGCCGGCCACGGACCACGCCGGTGCAGGTAGGTGCCGACACCACGTGGACCTCGGTCAGCACCAGCTGGTTCCACACGTGCGGGACCCGGCAGAACGGCACGCTGTGGTGCTGGGGGCAGAACCTGCGCGGCCAGCTCGGCGACGGCACCTACCGCCACCGGGGCCGGCCCACCCGCGTGGGCACCGGCCGCGACTGGGCCACCGTGACGACCGGCGGCTACTTCACGTGCGGCACCAAGCTGGACGGGACGGCGTGGTGCTGGGGCCAGAACACCTTCGGCCAGCTCGGCAACGCCAGGCCCGAGCCGCAGCCGGTGCCGCAGCCGGTGCCGCAGCCCGGGGCGACACCGGGTCCGGCACAGCAGTGGGCGCGACTGGACGCGGGCTGGGGCCACACCTGCGGAGTGAGCGTCGCCGGCGCCGCCCTGTGCTGGGGGCTCAACGCCGACGGCCAGCTGGGCAGCGCCCGCCGCGCGCCGCGGCGTACGCCGGAACCGGTGGCGGGCCAGCAGATCTGGACTAGCATCAGCACCGGCGACGCCACCACGTGCGGCGTCGACAACGCCGGTCAGGCCTGGTGCTGGGGCAGCGGGCGCTACGGGCAGGTCGGCGACGGCACCCGGGGCGACCGGACGGTCCCGGTCCCGGTCGGGGGAGGGCACGCCTGGCTCTCGCTCGACACCGGCTGGTTCCACGCCTGTGGTGGCACGGCGCGGGGTGGTACGGCGTGCTGGGGCAACAACGAGGTGGGGCAGGTCGGCGACGGCAGCAGCACCGATCGACCGGTTCCGGAGGAGGTCTCGTGAGCGGTCCCCTCGACGAGCAGTCGGCCGAGCGGGAGCTGGAGCGCCGCGCCGAGCGGCGGGCGGCCCTCGGCACGGTGGGCGGCGTCGTGGCCGTCGTCGCGGTGGTCGCCCTGGCCAACCTGCTGCCCGGCGGCGGAGGAGAGCCGGCCGCGGGCCCGGCGGCGTCCCCGTCCGCGAGCCGCACGAGCGCCGCCGAGCTGGCCCGGTTGAGCCCGCAGGAGGTGGCCGAGGCGGCGCTGCTCGACCGCGGTGACGTGGCGCCCCAGGCCCTGCAGCGGGTGCCTCGCGGCGCCGAGGAGCTGGCGCGCCGCGCACAGGACGAGGCGGCCGACGACCCGTACTCCTTCACGCTGACGACCTTCAACATCCTCGGCAGCCAGCACACCGCCCCCGGGGGCTCGGCTGCGGAGTACGCGCCCGGCCGGCTCCGGACCGAGTGGGCCGCCGGACTGGTGGCCTCCTACGGCGCCTCGATCGTCGGGTTGCAGGAGATCCAGGCCGACCAGGTCGAGGCCCTCGGCCGGGCCACCGGTGGCCGCTTCGAGTTCTGGCCCGGCGCGGCGCTGGGCGGCAAGGGCATCCCGCAGTCGCTCATGTGGGACACCTCGGTGTGGACCGCGACCTACCGCGATTCGATCACGGTGCCGTTCATGGGCGGCACCCGGCCGCAGCCGGTGGTGCGCCTGCAGCACCTGGAGACAGGCCGCGAGGTCTACGTCGTCAACGTCCACAACTCGCCCAAGGACCGCCAGGGCCGGGAGGACGAGCGGGACAAGGCGGAGCAGATCGAGGTCGCCGCGGTCAACACGCTGAAGCGCGACGGCATCCCCGTCTTCATCATCGGCGACTTCAACGAGCACGAGGACGCCTTCTGCCGGTTCACCGGCCAGGCGGGGCTCCAGGCCGCGAACGGCGGCAGCAACGACGGCACCTGCCGGCCGCCGCGGCCGATGCGGGTCGACTGGATCTTCGGCACCCGGGACGTGCAGTTCTCCGGCTTCCGGATGGACACCGGCCCCCTGGTCCGCCGCATCACCGACCACGCCGTCATCACGACCCAGGTGTCGGTGCCGTAGCCTCACGCCTCATGGTGGACGACGCGGGTACCGACGCGCGACCGCGCGTCGACGACGCCGGGGTCCACCTGCCGGACGGCTTCGAAGGCTCCGCCGACGTGCTCTTCGACGGCCACCACGCCTGGTCCTTCGCGGCGGGGCCGGGCGAGCGGTTCGTCGCCTGGCCGAAGCGGATGACCCGGTGGCTCGACGGGACCTCGCAGGTCCGGGTGGTCGCCGCCGGCACCGAGATCTTCGCCGGTGAGGTCGTCTTCGGCAGCGGCGACGGGCGCGTCCGCTTCGTCGACAAGGACGGCATCCCCGTCATGATCGACAAGTGGGGGCTGCTCCAGCGCCCCTTCTCCGGACGTGACACCCGGGTCGTGGAGCAGATGGTCGAGGTCACCGAGCAGATCCTCGACGTGATGCGCACCGAGTGCGGGGTCGACGGCTGGATCGCCTTCGGCACGCTGCTCGGTGCCGCCCGCGAGGGCGCGGTGATCGGGCACGACTCCGACATCGACCTCGCGTACCTCAGCGAGCGGGACACCCCTGCCGAGATGGCGCTGGAGCTGTGGGGGATCGCCCGGGCCCTGCGGGCCCACGGCATGCGGGTCCTGCACAAGTCGGCGGCGTTCATCACGGTCCTCTTCAGCTCGCCGGACGGCGGCACGGCCAGCATCGACGTCTACACCTGCTTCTACATCGGCGACCTGCTCCACGAGACCGCGACGGTGCGGCGCCGCGTCCCCAGGAGCGCCATCGTGCCGCTGCGGGAGATCTCCTTCGAGGGCCGGATGCTGCCCGCGCCGGCGGACCCGGACGCCATGCTCACCGTGTCCTACGGACCCGGCTGGCGGGTGCCCGACCCGTCGTTCCGCCACGAGCCCGGACCGGAGGTGACCGACCGCTTCGACGGCTGGTTCTCCTCCCTCATGCGCCAGCGACGCGACTGGGAGCGGTACCTGGCCGACCTGGCGCAGGAAGAGGGGCACGGGCCGTCTGGGTTCGCCGACTGGGTGGCCGACCGGTTGCCGGTGGGCGACGGGGAGGACGCCGTGCGGGTCGTCGAGCTCGGGGCCGGCACGGGCCAGGACGCCCTGCGCCTGGCCGAGCGGGGCCACCGGGTCCTCGCCCTGGACTACGGCCGTCAGAGCCTGCGTGCCCCCGCCAGGCGGGCCCGGCGCGACGGGCTCCCCGTCGACTTCGACCACCTCAACCTCTACGACCTGCGCGACGTGCTGACTCGCGGCGCGTTGGTCGCCCGCGACCGCGCCCGACGACAGGCCGTCTACGCCCGGGAGCTCCTGGAGGCGCTCGAGCCGGACGGCGCCGAGAACTTCTGGCGCTTCGTCTCGATGACGCTGCGCACCGGTGGGACGGCCTACCTCGCGGGCTGGGCGCTGTCACCGGCCGACGCCAGCGAGCACCGGGCCGAGCGGGGCGGTGGCCGGCTGCACCCGGTCGACCCTCGCGTGCTGGAGGGCCGGGCGGTCCGCGCCGGTGGCCGGGTCGTCCACCGGGAGGGCTTCCTCGCCGCCGCCGCGGCGGTGGCCGGCGGGGCTCCCGCGCAGTGGAGGATGATCATCGAGTGGCCCGAGCGGCCGAGGGAGGACCAGCAGTGACCGACCGCGTCTACCTGCACGTCGGCGCTCCGAAGTCCGGGACGACCTACCTGCAGCAGATCCTCGAGGCGAACCGCGGCGTGCTGGCCGACGCCGGGGTGCTCGTCGTCGGCGAGACCCACCTGGAGCGGGTGCACGCGGCGATGGTGGTCCGCGAGGACCCCCGCCTCGACTCCCTCCCCGCCCGCGCCGCGGGCGCCTGGGACCGCCTGGTCGCGGAGGTCCGCGGTTGGCGGGGTCCGGTCGCCGTGCTCAGCTACGAGCTCCTCGCCGGTGCCTCGGCCGACCAGGTGGCGCGGGTCCTCCGCGACCTGGACGGCATCGAGGTGCACGTCGTCATCACGGCCCGTGACCTCGGTCGGTCGGTGCCGTCGGCGTGGCAGGAGCGGTTGAAGTTCGCGCTCACCACGCCGCTCGAGCGCTGGCGGCCCCGCCCCGAGTCGGCCGGCGTCCGGGCGGAGTGGGGCTGGCGGACGATGGACCCGGCGGGTGTCGCCGCCCGCTGGGGAGCCGAGCTCCCGCCCGCACGGGTGCACGTGGTGACCGTCCCGACCACTCCCGGCGACGAGCACGAGCTGTGGCGCCGGTTCGCGGCGGCGTGCGGGATCGAGGCGCCCGGCCTGCGGCTCGACCTGGAGCGGGTGAACGAGTCGATGGGCCTGGTCTCGGCCGAGCTGCTGCGGCGGGTCAACGAGAAGGTCCGGGAGCCGATCACCGGCAACCGCGAGCAGGCGCTGTGGCTGCGCGACACCCTGGCGCACGGCGTCCTGGCGCAGCTGGGCCGGGAGCCCATCGGCCTGACCGACGAGCAGTACGCCGACGCGGCGCAGCGCGCGGACGCAGCCGTCGTGGCTCTCGCGGCGGCCGGCTACGACGTCCGTGGTGACCTCGAGGACCTGCGGGCGACCCGACCGCAGGCGCGCACGCCGGGCGAGGCCGCGGAGGGCGAGCTGCTCGAGGTGGCGGTCGAGGCCATCGTGCGCCTGCTCCTCCTCGTCCGCGAGCGCACGCACGAGCGGGACGCCGCCCGGCGTGCCTCGGTCGCGAACCCCGACGAGCCCCGGGTCGTCGCGCTCGGGAAGGGCGTCGTCCGCCGGATCACCGCCCCGCGGGTGGAGAGCCGCGCCGAGGACCTGCGCGCCCGGATCGCCCAGCTCGAGGAGGAGGTCGCGCGCAGCCGTGAGCTCCAGCTGCGGGTGGCCGAGCTCTCCGACGTCGTCACCGAGCTGCTCCTGCCGCCCCGGTCGACCGACGGCCGGGTGACCGCGAAGGCGCTCAACACCTACCGGAACCAGTCGCTGTGAGGGGCGCGCGATGAGGCGTCGGCTCCGCTCACCCGACGTGCTGCGCCGGGTCGCCGCGGGCACGGGGGTGGAGGAGGTCGCCGAGCTCGCCCGGCAGGTCGAGGAGCTGGCCGAGGCGGTCGAGGAGAACGCCGCGCTCGAGGTGCCGCTCACCGCGCTGGTGGCGGACCTCGAGCGGTCCCTGGTCGAGCCGCTGGAGCGCCGCCTGCGGATGCTGGGACTGGAGGTGGGGGATGCCCGGCCGGCCGGCCCGGCAGGTGTGAACCGCGACATACCGCCGACTTCTACCGACCGGTAACCTCGGTCGCGGGCCACCGCACGAGCCGGCCCCAGACCGCATCCGACCGAGCCACGAGCCACCACGACCGAGGAGCAATGCATGGGCCGCCTGTGCGAGACCGAGGGTCTCACCGAGGAGCAGACCGAGATCATCAAGGCGGTCCGGACGTACGTCGACGAGAAGATCCTCCCGGTCGCGACCGAGCTCGAGCACGCCGACGAGTACCCGCAGGAGATCGTCGACGGGCTCAAGGAGCTCGGCATCTTCGGGCTGATGATCCCCGAGGAGTACGACGGCCTCGGCGAGTCGCTGCTGACGTACGCGCTCTGCGTGGAGGAGATCGCACGGGGCTGGATGAGCGTCTCGGGCGTCATCAACACCCACTTCATCGTGGCCTACATGCTGATGAAGCACGGCACCGAGGAGCAGAAGCGGAAGTACCTGCCGAGGATGGCGGCCGGTGAGGTCCGCGGGTCGTTCTCGATGTCGGAGCCGGGCCTGGGCTCGGACGTCTCCGCGATCAAGACCAAGGCCGTCGCGGACGGCCAGGGCGGCTACACGATCGACGGCCAGAAGATGTGGCTGACCAACGGCGGCACGTCGAACCTGATCGCGGTGCTCGTCAAGACCGACGAGGGCGCGGACTCGGTCTACAAGAACATGACGACCTTCCTGGTGGAGAAGGAGGCCGGCTTCGGCGAGACCGCCCCGGGCCTGACCATCCCCGGGAAGATCGACAAGATGGGCTACAAGGGCGTCGACACCACCGAGGCCGTCTTCGAGGGCATGCAGATCTCGGCCGACCAGGTGCTCGGCGGGCAGACCGGGCAGGGCTTCTACCAGATGATGGACGGCGTCGAGGTCGGCCGCGTCAACGTCGCCGCCCGTGCGTGCGGCATCGCGCTGCGCGCCTTCGAGCTGGCCATCGCCTACGCCCAGCAACGGGAGACCTTCGGCAAGCAGATCGCCGACCACCAGGCGATCCTCTTCCGGCTCGCGGAGATGGCGACCAAGGTCGAGGCCTCGCACGCGATGATGGTCAAGGCCGCCCGGCTCAAGGACTCCGGCAAGCGGATGGACGTCGAGGCCGGCATGGCCAAGATGCTGGCGGCGGAGTACTGCAACGAGGTCGTCCAGGACTCCTTCCGCATCCACGGCGGCTACGGCTACTCCAAGGAGTACGAGATCGAGCGCCTCTACCGCGAGGCCGCCTTCATGCTCATCGGCGAAGGCACCTCGGACATCCAGAAGATGATCATCGGCCGCTCCCTCCTCAAGGAGTACAAGCTCAAGGCCTGACCGGCGGCGCCGTCGGAGACGACACACCACCCGGCTCGACTAGCCTGCGGGCATGGCGAGCCGGGTGGTCCTGCACGTGGGGCTGATGAAGTCCGGCACCTCGTACCTGCAGCACCGGCTCGGCGCGAACCGGGCGCTCCTGCTCGAGCGCGGCGTGCTGTTCCCGGGGGAGACGTGGCGCGACCAGGTGCTGGCGGTGAGCGACGTGCTCGGCCGTCGGCAGGCCGGGCGGGCCGCCCGGGGCCGGTGGCCCGGCCTGGTGGGCGAGGCCGGCGCGCACGACGGCGTGGTGGTCGTCAGCATGGAGTTCCTCGGCCCGGCGCCGCCCGAGCGGATCGCCGCGGTCGTCGGCGCCTTCGCGCCGACGCCGGTGGAGGTCGTCGTGACGCTGCGCGACCTCGGCCGCGCCGTACCGGCCATGTGGCAGGAGAGCCTGCAGAACGGCGGCACGACGGAGTGGACCGAGTACGTCGAGGGGCTGGCCGGCGGCCGGGACCCGGCGCGGGCGTTCTGGCGGCAGCAGGGGATGGGCCGGATCGTGGGCAACTGGGTCGCCGCGGTCGGCCCCGACCGCACCACCGCCGTCACCGTGCCGCCCCCCGGCGCGCCGCCGGACCTGCTGTGGGACCGCTTCTGCACCGCGGCGCACCTCGACGGCTCGGGCGCGGCCGAGGTGCGCCCGGCCAACACGTCGTTGGACGCCGCCTCCGCGCTCGTCCTCCTCGACCTCAACCGGCGCCTGGCCGAGGCCGGCCTGGAGAAGCGGGACTACCACACGCTGGTGAAGTTCGGCCTGGCCAAGCGGGTGATGGCCGCCCGCGGCGGTGAGCCCATCGGCTTCGCGCCGCCGCGGTGGCTCCGGGAGCGGGCCGAGGAGGTCACCGCCCGCGTCGCGGCCACCGGGGCGCGGGTGGTCGGTGACCTGGCGGACCTCACGCCGGTGACGGTGCCCGGCGCCGACCCGGCCGGCGTGCCGGCCGACGTACGGCTGGCGGCGGCGGTCGACGTGCTCGCGGGAGCGACCGTCCAGCGGGCCGAGCAGCGGCGCTCCGGAAGCAACGCGGCTACGGTGCGGGCATGAAGACGCGGTTGACCTGCCCCTGTGGCCAGGTGGTCAAGGGCCAGGACGAGGACGAGCTGGTCCAGGGGGTCCAGGCCCACCTCGCCGAGGAGCACCCGGGCCGCGAGTACGACCGGGAGATGATCCTGTTCATGGCGACCTGAGCCGACGTGCCGCGGCGATAAGCCGTCGACAGGGCGCGGGGTGCGGTGCGACGGTGGAGGTCCGGCACCGACCCAGGAGGACCCATGACGGCGACGAACGGCGCGAACGACGACCTCAAGGCGCGGATGAAGGAGGCGTTGGCCCACAAGCAGGCCAACGATCGCGGGGTGCCGAAGGACCGGCCGGCCAAGGCCAAGGCCCACGGGCCCGAGGTCGTCGGCGGCGCTCCGAAGATGCACCGCCGCAAGGCCGGCGGAGGGGGCTCGTGAACCTACCGTGAGGTAACCCACGCGGCGGCACCCGTGACGGAGGGGACGGGGCCCGGGCAGGATGTCCGGGTCGCCGTCCCCCTGTCGTGAGGAGCCCCTGTGCAGTTCGGTCGCAGCTACGAGGAGTTCGAGGTCGGTGCCACCTACAAGCACTGGCCCGGCAAGACGGTCACCGAGTTCGACGACCACATGTTCTGCCTGCTCACCATGAACCACCACCCGCTGCACATGGACGTCAACTACGCCGAGGAGACGACCCAGTTCGGCCGGAACGTCGTGGTGGGCAACTACGTCTACTCGATCCTGCTCGGCATGTCGGTCCCCGACATCTCCGGCAAGGCCATCGCCAACCTCGAGATCGAGTCGCTGCGCCACGTCGCGCCGACGTTCCACGGCGACACGCTCTACGGCGAGACCCGGGTGCTGGACAAGTGGGAGTCGAAGTCCAAGGACGACCGCGGCGTCGTCCACGTCGAGACGATCGGCTACAACCAGGACGGCAAGGTCGTGTGCATCTTCCGCCGCAAGGTGATGGTGCCGAAGAACAACTACCTCGAGCAGCGCGGCGGCGAGCAGCCGGGCCGCCCCGTCCCGCAGCCGGACAAGAACTGGCCGGGCCCCGACGCCGCCGGCGAGTAGGTCACTCGCCCGACGCTGCTTCCCACCGGAGGCCCCCGGAGGAGCAGTGGCTCGTCGTGGCCGCTGCTTCGCCGGGTCGGCACTGGCCGTCGACCAGCGCCCGGTCGCCGAGGGGCTCGGCGAGCTCGACGTCGTAGGGCACCGCTCTGTTGCCCGGGCAGTCACCGCCGTCGGGATCGGCCTCGACCTCGAACGTCACGACCACCTGGGTGGGGGAGTACTCGACGACGGGAGAGAGCACCCGCCCGGTGACGCCGCTGTTGCAGCCGAGCCGCTGCACGTCCGCCGTCAACGTCGTGGTCGAGGCCGTGAGCCCCGCAGCGTCGGCCACGTGCCAGACCGCGGGGTCGCCGGGTCCGGCGGCCGGGTCAGGTCTGCTCTCGGGCTTCGGTGCGGTCACCTCGACCTCGGACTGGATGTGGGCGATCTCGGCGGATGTCGGAAGGCACGGGTGAGCGGACCGCGCCGGCCCGTAGCCGCCGCGCACCTGCACCATGTCGCCGTCCCGCGCAACCTCGGCGCCTTCGGCATCGAACAGGTGGAGGTCGGCGGAGTCGGCGGTCGCGGTGTAGCCGGACGGCCAGATGGCGTAGACGCGCTCGGCGTCGTCGTTCGCGAGGTAGACGCAGTCGTTCTCGTCGATCGCGAGCGTGCCGTGGAGCAGGGCGCGGAACCCGCCGTCGCCCGCTTTCCGATCACTGGTGGGCAGGTCCACGGCGATGGCGTCGTCCGGCTGCCTGGCGACCGGGGTGTCGTCGCTGTCCCCGACGACGGCGCTCCCACCGACGGCCGCACCGCCGACCACGAGCGCGGTCGCGACGGCGGCACCGGCGACCGACCCGCGACGCCGCCGCTTCGCCGCCGGCCCGACGGGGAGCTCGTCCGGCGATCCATCGGGAGCCTCAGTCATCAATCGCCCTCTCCGTGGCACTTTTCCTGTTCGGACGTGACGGACCCCGCGCTCGGTTCCATCCGGGTCGAGCGCCCGTTCGTCGGTCGAGCCTCGGTCGCCGGTCGATCGCCCCTCGTCGGTCGAGCGCCGTTCGTCGGTCGAGCGCCCGTCTTCGGTCGGGCGCCCGGTCGTCGGTCGAGCTTGTCGAGACCCCGCCTGCGCTATTCGCGTCGGTGGAAGGTGACGGTGCCGTCGGGATGTCGTGTGGTCTCGTAGGTGGGGTCGTGGATGCGGGCGTGGTGGTGGGGGCAGAGGTTGCGGGCGTCGGCCAGGTTCGTGAGGCCGCCGTGTGACCAGGCGGTGTCGTGGTGGGCGTGGCAGAGGTAGGCGGGCCAGTCGCATCCTCGTGCGGTGCAGGTCGGCTGTCGGAGGTTGAGGGCGGTGCGCTGCGGTCGGACGAAAAGGCGGCTGGTGCGGCCGAGGTCGAGAACCTCGGAGGCGCCGCCGAGGACAGCGGGGATCAGGCCTGCTTCGCAGGCCATCCGCCGGGCCTGGGCAGCGGAGACGACTGCGCCGGTGTCCAGCTGCGCGTGGGCGAGGCCCCCGGTGAGGGGTCGAGGTCCATGGTCACGACGACGGTGGCGTTGGTGCCGCCGAGGTCGGGGAGCCGGTCGCTGGGGAAGCGTTCGATGAGTTCGGTGAACGCCTCCCCGAGCCGTTCGGGTGAGGGACGACGTTCGTAGGACCCTGCACCGTTCATGCCGGTGACGTGCTTGGGCGCCGACAGCGCGAGCAGTGCCTTGTGCAGCATCTGACCCTGCGCCTCGGGCACCGAGAATTTGCCGACCATGCTGCCGCGCCCGTCGGGGCAGAGGGTGAGGAACGCACGGGCCGCAGCCGCCTGCTCCTCGCGTTCGAGGGCGCGGGCGTCGTGGGCCTCGCCGATCTCGGGAGCGATCACGGTGAGCAGGTGCTTGCCGATGATCCGCAGCGCGGTCGGGTCGTGGTGGGCTGCTTCGGCGACCAGGTGCTCCTCGGCCTTCGCCAGCAGCTCCACGTCGAGGTCGTCGGGCAGCGCGTTCAACGCAGCGGTGATGACGCGGGCCTGTTCGGCGTTCATCCCACCGGCTGCCAGCGCCTCACGCACGTGATGGAAGCGACCCAGCGCGTCGGCGAGCCGTACGCGGCCGGCGGCGGCGCGGCGGTCCTGCCGGGTCTCCTGCGCCCACCAGCTCGCCGTCGACGTGGCGCCGGTCCGTTGCTCGACACCGATCTCCCCGGCGTGCGCGGCCACCCGAAGCTCGAGCTCGGCGACCTGCGCGGCGAGCCGGGTCAGCTGCACCAGCGCCGCGCCGGTCTCCTCGGCGTCCATGCCGAACAACGGCACCTCGGCCAGCGCGTCCAGCTCTGAACGGAGCCGCGCGACCGCACGCGAGACCGGGTGGTCTCCGCCGGGTCGCACGTCCTTGGCCATGACCCCAGTCAAGCCGTGACCACCGACAGTCCGAGCCCGGAACCACGCCGTTTGTTCACATGACGGACAGCGTTTTCAAGACTCTGTTCGATGACGCGGCCGTTCGACTTCCGTCGCAGACAGGCTTCGCCGGCCGTCGAGGTCTCGCCGAGAACCGACAAGTTCACAGTGACGGTGTGGCCCGCCCCCATCTGCAGAGCCTCGGACGACCGACCTGCCACGCGCGCCATCACCGCAGGCGTCTGGGCCCACCTGCGCGCGGCCACGCGCGAAGCGAAGACCGCGCCCCGGAGCGCACGCGACGACTACCCACGCCCGGGCCCGGATCAGAGATCTGACGCAAGGGCGGAACCCCCGAAGTCACCCCTACGTCCCAAGGTCATGCGCCAGATTCCTGTCGGCTTGCTCGTGGCCTTGGTCACGGCGAGCTGCTCAGCGGGGCCCTCGGCTGACGGGCGATCACTGCCCCGGGAGGACGATGCGGCTACCGCTCCTACGGGCGGAGTCCGCGAGGATGCAGGGACGAGAGTCACGCTGGAGGTAGGGCACTGCTTCGTCGAGCCCCTCACAGTTGCTGGCCGCCAGTGGGTCACCGAGCGCGCATACGTGGGGTACGGAGGCGGCCTGCCGGAGGGTTTCACTGAGGACGGCCGCTTTGTCATCGAGGAGGTGGACGCTGCTCTGTTCGTCGCGGATGGGGGCGCCGAGATCCCCTTCGAGGTTGCGCCCGACCCGATGCCCAAACACAGCTGTCGCTGACACGACCGCTACGGCCGCTACGGCTGCCACTTCAACGGCAGCTCATTCGGGTTGCGCTCCCGTAGGCACTCGACCCGGTTTCGTCCCCGGGGGCAGCCGTGTTGGAGTGGCAGACTCCGGCAGTGGACTCTGACGAGCAACCGCCTGGGAGGGACCCTGCCGAAGCACTCATGAGTCGTGGCTGCATGGTCTTCCTCGTTGGAGGGCTGCTGCTGGTTCTCGTGCCCCAAGCCGTGTTCGACATCGTGACCGGCGACGATGCTGTTGATCGCACCGGCGCCGCTGTGCGCCTCTCCTTCTTCGCATGGCTGACGTGGCGGAACGTGTTGCTATTTCGAAGCCCAGAGGTCGCCCGAACTCACGCCTTCTGGATGGCCACGGCGGCTGGCTTCGCGGTCTTCGCTGCCCTCGCCGGCGCGTTCTTCGCTTGGTCGCTCACAACGGAGAAGCAGGATGCACAAGACATGGTCCAGATGACGCTAACGCTGTCGTTACTGCTCGGACTCTTCGTCTCTGCGCTATCCGCCGGACGTAGGCACGGCAAGCTCGAACGGCCCTGACCCCGGATCACTTCCGCAATCAGCGCGCTTCGGGCCGAGCGCGCGACTCTGGCGATGAGTGGATTGCTGCTTCGTGCTCAACTGGACGGGTGAGCAGCGGACCCGACCGACCGCCTCCGTACCTGGGTGGCTACCCGAACGGGGCTTACTGGGCTGCGTTTCCACCGGAGGGATACGTAGAGCCCCCGGAGTCCTTCGAGGTGGAGGGAACAGTCATCCGTTTCATGCCAGAGGACTCGGTGAGCGTCCCCCTCTGGGACGAGGAAGGCCTACTGTCAGAGGAACCGGAGTGGCTCAACCGGGCACTTGGATTGAGCCCGGAGTTAGTGGCAGACCTTGCGGCGTGGGGTGACGACTGGAACGCGCCCCATCGCGGCGAGAAGTTCGCAGTCGAAGCGTTGCGCGCTCGCGACCGCAGGCTCGCCGCGGGGGCGCTGGTGTTGGTGGAGCGGCTGCGTAGTGAACTGCCGGAGGGCTTCACGGTCGTCTACGTGCCCTGACAGGAGGCACTCATCTGCCGCGATGCCGGCACTCCGGCCCGAGTGAGCACCTCGCTCCCGTAGCGTGCGAGCCTGCACGGCGTGCGCGACACCAGAGCGGTCCACTACAACTCCCACGACCGTCGGCAGGACCACCGTCGGGTCTGCGGGCCCTGCCGGCGGGACACCGATCGGCCATGAACGAGTTGTGGCTGGTCCGGCACGGGCAGACCGAGTGGAGCCGCGACCACCGGCACACCTCGGTCACCGACCTCCCGCTGCTGCCCGAGGGGGAGGAGGTCGCCCGCTCGCTGCGCGGGCGCCTCGACCCCGCGCAGTTCCAGCAGGTCCTCACCAGCCCTCGGCTCCGGGCGCGGCACACCGCCGAGCTGGCGGGCTTCCCCGACGCCGAGGTCGACGAGGACCTCGTCGAGTGGGCGTACGGCGACTACGAGGGCATCACGACCGCGGAGATCCGGGAGACGGTCCCCGGCTGGACGGTGTGGACCCACGAGACGCCCGGCGGCGAGAGCGCCGACCAGGTCGCCGAGCGGCTGGACCGCGTGGTCGCCCGGGCGCGGGCCGTGCCCGGACGCACGCTCGTCTTCGCCCACGGCCACAGCCTGCGCGCACTGGCAGCCCGCTGGCTCGGCCTGCCCGCGCGCGAGGGCCGGCTGCTCCGGCTCGGCACCGCCACGGTCTCGGTGCTCGGCTGGGAGCGGGAGACCCCCGTCGTCGAGCGGTGGAACGCTTGACGACCGGCCGGGCCTGACCCGACGGTGGACCGCATGTCCCTGACCGCCGGATGTCCGCGCTGCCCGACCCCCGTGGCGCCTGCCCCCGAGGGGCGGTGGGCCTGCCCCGACCACGGCGTCCTGGAGCCGCTGTGGCGGCCGGCCGAGGCGTCCTACGAGGGGTTCCACGAGCACCTCCAGGCCTCGCGGGGCTTCCCGACGTACCTGCCGTGGCCGATGAGCCCGGGCTGGTCGGTCACCGACTTCGGGGTGGTCGGCAGCGACCCGGAGCGCGCCCGCGCGACGATGACCTGCTGCTCGGGGACCAGCGAGCTCGACGGCCCGGTCGACGTGCTCGTCGTCGTCGAGGAGGCGGGGACGGGCCTCGGTGGCCGCTGCGCCGGCACGCCGTACGACGACCCGGGGCTCGACGCAGTCGAGGGGCCCCCGGCCGTGCAGGTGCGCACCGACGGGCAGGCGGTCCGGCTCTGGCCGGTCTCGACCAGCGCGGCGTCGGGGGAGTGGGACCGCTCCGTGGTCGCGGGGGAGGCCGGCGGGCGGTGGCTGTGGCTGGTGCTGCGCCCGGCATCGGCGATGCTGCTGCTGCGGGACGACTGGCTGCTCCGCGACGTCTCCGCCCTGGGTCCCGCACTGGTCGAGATGCCCTTCGGCGGGCCCCGCCCGTCGTGGTGAGAGTGGGTACCTGCGCGGCATGTACCAGGACCACGCCGCGTGCCGCGTCTGCGGATCACCCACCGAGCTCCGCCCGCACCGCGCGACCGAGGACCCGGCGCGGGCGACCGTCCGGGGCGACAACGACAGCACCGTCGACGAGCGCGTGTGCACCAACGGCGACTGCGCCACGAACGGAGGCGGCCCGGATGCGCCCGCGCCGTGACCTCCGGCCGCACGGAGGCTGACCCGCGTGCGCATCGACCTGCACACCCACTCCCGCGCCAGCGACGGGACCGAGCCGCCCGGTGGGCTGGTGCGGTCGGCCGCTGCGGCCGGGATCGACGTGCTCGCCCTCACCGACCACGACACCGCCGACGGCTGGGCCGAGGCGGAGGCGGCAGCGCGCGAGGTCGGGCTCGAGCTGGTGCGCGGGATGGAGATCAGCACCCGTCACCAGGGCCGCGGCGTGCACCTGCTCGCCTACCTGCCCGACCCGACGTACCCGCCGCTGGTCGAGCAGCTCGACCGGGTGCTGTCCGGCCGGCGGGCCCGGGTGCCGGAGATGCTCGACCGGCTGCGCGCGCTCGGGGTCGACGTGAGCGAGGACGACGTACGCCGGGCTGCGGACGGCACGGCCGCGACCGGCCGCCCGCACGTGGCCGACGCGCTGGTCGCGCTCGGCGCGGTGCGGGACCGGAGCGAGGCGTTCGACCGGTACCTCGGCGCCGGGCGTCCGGCGTACGTCGACCGCTACGCCGCCCCGCTGCTCGACACGATCCGGTTCGTCGCCGAGGCCGGTGGGGTCACGGTCGTCGCCCACCCCTGGGGCCGGTCGCAGCGCGAGTGGCCGGGGGAGCCGGAGCTGGCCGAGCTGAAGGCCGCCGGCCTCACGGGGATCGAGGTCGACCACGAGGACCACACCCCGGCCAGCCGCCGGCGCCTGCGGGCGCTGGCCCGGGAGCTGGACCTGGTCGTCACCGGCTCCAGCGACCACCACGGGGCGGGGAAGGTCGATCACGAGCTCGGCTGCAACACCACCGAGCCCGAGGAGTACGCCCGGCTGCTCGAGGCGGCCGCGGCTGCCGCGGCGGCTTCCGGCCGCGACGCTCCCGCGGTGGTGCGTCCCTGACCTGGCCCCCGGCGACGCGGCGGTGCTGCGCCGTCACTTCCGCCCGAGGGACTGGAACCGCTGCAACGCACCGGTCGGGACGGCCCGGGCGAGCATCGCGATGGCCTTGTAGCGGGCGCTCGGGATCGAGTAGACCCGCCCCCGGTCGTAGTCGTCGAGGGCGGCCCGGACCAGCGCGTCGGCGTCCAGCCAGAGGAAGCCGGGCGCGGAGTCCTGCCCGACGTCCATCCGCTCGTGGAACTCGGTCCGGGTGAAGCCGGGGCACAGCGCCATCACGCGCACCCCTCGGGGGCGGTACTCCTGGGCGGCCCACTCGCTGAAGCTGTTCACCCACGCCTTCGCCGCCGAGTAGGTGCCGCGCGGCAGGAACGCCGCGACGCTGGAGACGTTGATGATCCCGCCGCCGCCGCGCTCGGCCATCGGCCCGAGCGCCGCGTGGCTCAGCCGCAGCACCGCGGTGACCAGCACGTCGAGCATCGCGGTCTCGGCGTCGGCACTGTTGTCGAGGAAGCGCTCCTTGAGGCCGAAGCCGGCGTTGTTGACCAGCAGCTCGACAGGGCGGTCCCGGTCGGCCAGGCGCGCCTCGACGGTGGCCATCGCCGAGCGGTCGGCGAGGTCGGCGGGGAGCACCTCGACGGCCACGCCGTACGCCGCACGGAGCTCTTGGGCGACCGCGTCCAGGCGCGCCTCGTCACGGGCGACGAGCACCAGGTCGTGGCCCCGCTCGGCGAGGCGGTGGGCGAAGCGGAGGCCGATCCCGGCGGTGGCTCCGGTGACGACTGCGGTTCCAGGGGGCATGCCGGTCATCCAAACAGGTCGGCGCCGGAACGGGACTCCCGACACAGCCCGCCGCCTCCGGCGGCCGGCCGTCCGGTCCGGCATGATGGAGGGCGATGACCACGACACTCGCGATCGCGAACCAGAAGGGCGGCGTCGCCAAGACGACGACGGTCGCCTCGCTCGGTGCGGCGCTCGCCGAGCTGGGCCACTCGGTCCTCCTGGTCGACCTCGACCCGCAGGCCTGCCTGACCTTCTCCCTGGGCATCGATCCCGAGGACCTCGAGCAGTCGGTCCACCAGGTCCTCACCCGGGGCTTGGACCCCACCGAGGTCCTGATCGAGACGGAGGACGGCGTCGCCCTCCTCCCGGCCACCATCGAGCTCGCCCGCGCCGAGGCGGACCTGCTGACCCGCACCGGGCGCGAGCACGTGGTGAAGGGCGTCGTGGAGGACCTCGACGGCGCCTACGACTGGGTGCTGCTCGACTGTCCGCCGTCCCTCGGCGTGCTCACGGTCGCGGCGCTCACCGCTGCCGACGGCGTGCTGGTGCCCCTGCAGTGCGAGACGCTCTCGCACCGCGGCGTGGGCCAGCTGCTCGACACGGTGCACGACGTCCGGCGGTTCACCAACAAGCGGCTGGAGGTGTGGGGCGTCCTGCCGACCCTGTACGACGGTCGCACGAACCACTCGCGCACGGTGCTGGAGACGATCGCAGAGACCTACCAGCTCGACGTGGTCGAGCCGCCGATCCCCAAGACGATCAAGTTCGCGGAGGCGCCCGCGGCCGGCCGCTCCATCCTCGCCACCAGCCGCAGCAGCAAGGGCGCGCAGGCCTACCGCGAGGTCGCGGCCAACCTGGTGCAGCGCGCCGCGCGCCCGCGGCGGAAGCCGGGGACCCGGCCACGGAAGAGCGAGGGCTGAGGTGGCGCGCCACCGCGCCACGCCGGTCCGGCCACGGTGGGGCCGGGTGGCGACCCTGGCCGCCGCCCTCGCGGTGACCGGCGTCGCGGTGCTCGGCGGCACCGGCGTCCTTCCGGGGTCGCCCTCGTCGGCCGAGCCGGTCGAGCGGGCGCTGGACCCGGTCGCGGACCACTCCCGACCCACCGGCGAGCCCACCGGCGAGCCCACCGACGAGCCCGCCGACGAGCCCGCCGACGAGCCGGGCGACGCCTCCTACGGCCCGTGGCCGGACCCCGCGGCGGAGACGGCGCTGCCGCCCGGCTCGGGGACCGGCAAGCGCGTCGTCTTCAGCGAGGGGCGGCAGCGCGTCTGGCTGGTCGAGGGGCGGCGGAAGGTGGTGCGCACCTACCTCGTCTCCGGCAGCGTGTACGACAACCTCGACCCCGGGACGTACGCCGTCTACTCGCGTTCGGAGAACGCCTACGGCATCGACGACTCGGGCACCATGAAGTACTTCGTGCGGTTCACCCAGGGCGAGCGGGCCGCGATCGGCTTCCACGACATCCCCGTGGACGACGGCGAGAAGGTGCAGACCCTGGCCCAGCTCGGCACCCCGCTGTCGCACGGGTGCATCCGGCAGCGACGGGCCGACGCCCGTGCGCTGTGGCGTTTCGCGCCGATCGGCACGACGGTCGTCGTCACGGCCTGAGGGCGCCGGGCGCGCCGGCGGTGACCGCTGTCGGGCGACCCCTGGATCGCTTCAATCTCGCGTCCCCCTGGTCGTAGACGGTCGCGGGGCGGCCCGCGCCCACGCGCGCAGATGTGCCCGGGACCCTTGCGCTCGTGTGACCAGCACCACTAGCGTCGGCGGCGTTCGAAGGTGTGAATCGTTTCACAGCGATCACCTCCCCTCCCTCCCCAGGAGCTCATCGTGCGTCATCCCTCACGGGGCCGTGCTGCGGCCGTGACCCTCGCGGTCGCGGCCGTGGCCGCGTCCACCGCCCTCCATCCCGCCCTCGCGTCGGCCGCTCCGCCGGCTGTCCCGGGCGCTCCCGTCGGCCTCGCGGTCGGCGGGGCCGTCGACCCGCTCGGCATCGACGACACCACCCCGGACTTCCAGTGGCGCGCCGCCGCCGGCAGCGGCGAGCAGACCGCCTTCCAGGTGCGGGTCTCCTCGGCCGACTCACCCGGCCGGGCCGACCTGTGGCAGTCCGGGCGGATCCAGGACGACGCCCAGGCCGTCGAGTACGCGGGCAAGCCGCTCGGGGCGCGCGACGCCGCGGTGTGGCAGGTCCGCACCTGGTCGGGGCGCGGCGGTCCCAGCGCCTGGAGCGAGCCGGCGCGCTTCGAGCTCGGGCTGCTCGACGAGCACGACTGGCAGGGTGACTGGATCACCGATCCCCGGTGGGCCGAGCCGCTCCACCAGGACGTCGCGCTGGGCGACCAGCGGGGACGCTTCGTGCGCCTGACGGTTCGCGACCTCGGCCGGCCCGAGGAGCCGCTCGACGACCCGGCGTGGAAGCCGCGTCTGGAGGTCGGCGAGATCGAGGTCGCCGACGGCCCCGACGGTGCCAACCTCGCCGAGGGGGCGGCCGTCACCGTCTCGGAGGAGAACAGCGAGCCCGGTGTCTGGCAGCCGGAGTTCCTCGTCGACGGCAAGGTCACCACCGCCGACGCGCCGCGCGGCTACCGCAGCGACTACCACGAGGAGACCGACGTCCAGGACCGGCCGATCGTGATGACGATCGACCTGGGCGAGGTCCGCGACCTCGACACCTTGCGGATCTTCTCGCTGTGGGACTCCCCGGGCCGCTACGGCATGACGCCGAACTTCCCGCGGGAGGTGAAGGTCGAGCTCTCCGACGACGGCGGGACCTTCCGCACCGTGGTGTCGAAGGCGAAGTTCGAGGCGGTGTCCAACCGTCACGAGGCGCCCGACGCGCTCCCCGTCCTCGCGCGGGACTTCACAGCGCGCGGACCGGTCGAGTCGGCCCGGCTCTACGTCTCCGGGCTCGGCGTCCACGAGGCCACCGTCAACGGCGAGCCCGTCTCCGAGGACGTCCTGGAGCCGGCCAACACCCAGCACCGGGTGCGCGTGCCGTACGCCACCTACGACGTCACCGACCTGGTCCGCCCCGGTGCCAACACCTGGGGCCTGGCGCTCGGCAACGGCATCTACAACGTGTTCAACACCCCCGACGACCCGAACCGGTACATCAAGGCCAAGGCCGGCCACGGTGCCCCGCGGGCGATCGGCCAGCTGGAGCTCACCTACGCCGACGGCAGCCGTGAGGTCGTCGCGACCGACGAGGACTTCCGCACCGAGCTGGGCGAGGTCACCTTCAGCAACTGGTACGGCGGCGAGGACCACGACGCCCGCCGGGACCTGGGGGCCTGGGACGAGCCGGGCGCCGACCGCACCGGGTGGGAGGTGGCCGAGGAGGTCCCTGCGCCGACCCCGCGGACCGAGCTGGTCGCGCGGGTGAGCCCGCCGATCCAGGTGGTGGAGACCTTCGACGCCGTCGAGGTGACCCAGCCGAAGCCGGGGACGTGGGTCTTCGACCTCGGCGTGAACTTCGCCGGCTGGCAGGAGCTCACGACCTCCGGCCCGGCCGGCACGAAGATCACGATGCGTCCGGGCGAGAAGCTCTACGGCGACGGCACCGTCGACCAGCGCAGCGCCGGCGGCGACATCCGCGACACCTTCACCCTGGCCGGCGAGGGCGAGGAGACGTTCCGGCCGCGCTTCGTCTACCACGGCTTCCGCTACCTGCAGGTCACCGGCCTGGCCGAGGCGCCGACCGCTGACGACGTCCGCGGCCTGTCGCTGCGTGCCACCAACCGCGCGGTCGGGTCCTTCGAGACCAGCGACCCGATGATGACCGACATCCACCGGATCATCGACCGGTCGGTGCAGAGCAACATGTACTCGGTCTTCACCGACTGTCCGCACCGGGAGAAGCTCGGCTGGCTGGACCAGACGAACCTGGTCTTCGACACCGTGGCCTTCGGCTACGACGTCCAGGCGCACTACCGCAAGATGCTGCAGGACGTGGTCGACGCGCAGCAGGCCGACGGCCTCATCCCCACCACCGCGCCGGAGGACTCGCTCTTCGCCGGAGCCTTCCGCCACGACGCGAACTGGGGTGCCACCCTCGCGGTCTCCTCCTGGCAGCTCTACGAGTGGTACGGCGACGACTCCGCCATGCGCGCCCACTGGGACGAGATCGTGCGGTACGCCGACTTCCTGGCCTCGATCGCCAGCGACGGGATCGTGCCCGGCGGGCTGGGGGACTGGATCACTCCTGCCAGCCCCGCCACGCCCCCCGCGCTGACCCAGACCTGGGCCTACCACCGGATCCTCGCCCACATGGTCCGCATCGCCCGTGCGCTCGGGGACGAGGCGTCGGTCGCGGAGTACTCCGCGCGCAAGGAGCAGGTCGCGTCGGCGTTCCACCGCGAGTTCTGGGACGCCGAGGCGGGCGTGTACGGCCGCGGCGACCAGGCCAGCCAGGCGCTCGCGCTCGAGGAGGACCTGGTGCCGGCGGAGCTGCGCCAGCAGGTCCTCGACCGGTTCGTGCAGATGGTGCGTGACGCCGACGACCACCTCGAGGTCGGCGAGATCGGCCTCCACGCCGCGGTGGAGCTGCTGTCGCGTGAGCGGCTCGACGACGTGCTGCACGACTGGGTGCAGCGCGAGGACGGCCACAGCTACGGGTCGTTCCTGCGCCGCGGCGCCACGTCGCTCCCGGAGAGCTGGAGCAGCGCGAACGCCTCGCAGAACCACTACATGCTCGGCGCGACCGGCGCCTGGTTCACCAGCGGGGTGGCCGGCATCACCCAGGCCCCGGGCTCCGTGGCATGGCGCGAGGTCGTGATCGAGCCGGCGCTGGTCGGCGACGTCCGGTCCGCGTCGGCGGCGTACGACTCGGTGCGGGGACGCATCTCCAGCTCCTGGAGCCGGGTGGACGGCGGGCTCCGGCTGAGCGTCGAGGTCCCCGGCGCCACCACCGCGACGGTGCGGGTGCCGGTGGCCGAGGGGCAGCGTGTGGAGGCGCCCGCCGGTGCGCGGGAGGTCGAGAGCGAGGTGCCCGGCTTCGCGGAGTTCGAGGTCGGCGCCGGCTCGTTCGCCTTCGCGGCGGTCCCGCAGGGCTGAGACCGCTCGACGGCGCCCGCGGCGCCTGGTCCACGGACGCCCCGACCGCTCCCGGTCGGGGCGTCCGTGCACGGGCGGATGTGACCCGCCCTGTCGCACTCGCTAGGTTGTTGCAAGTGATGTGCAACAAGGTCGGGCGGTGAGCGGGGTGGCGCTGGACGCCGCGTCGCCCGTCGGCCTCCTGGCGCACGAGCGGGCCCGCGGCCGCCGCGCGGCGCTGTGGCTCCTGGGCCTGGTCGCGCTGCTGGTCGCGACCGTCGTCGCCGGCGTCGGTGCCGGCGCCGTCGGCGTGCCACCCGCGACGGTGGCGCAGGTCCTCGGGCACCACCTGCTCGGCGTGCCGGGGGAGATCACCTGGTCCCTGCCGCAGGACGCGATCGTGTGGCAGGTCCGCCTCCCGCGCGTGGTCCTCGGCGTGCTGGTCGGCGCGGGGCTCGCCGTCTGCGGCGTCGCCCTGCAGGCGATGGTGCGCAACGTGCTCGCCGACCCCTACCTGCTCGGGGTCAACTCCGGCGCCTCGAGCGGTGCCGCGGCGGCCATCCTCTTCGGGTTCGGCTCCGGCCTGGGCCAGCACGCACTCCCCGTCAGCGCCTTCCTCGGTGCGCTCGCGGCCTCGGCGCTGGTCTTCCTCGTCGCCAGGTCCGCCGGGCGGGTCACCTCGGTGCGCCTGCTCCTCGCCGGTGTCGCCGTCGGCTACGCCCTCTACGCCACGACCAGCTTCCTCATCTTCGCCTCCGGCTCGGCCGAGGGCGCCCGCTCGGTGATGTTCTGGCTGCTCGGCTCGCTCGGGCTGGCCCAGTGGGACGCGCCGCTCGCCGTCGTCGCCGTCGTCGTGCTGGCCACCACCGCGCTGCTCGTGGCCTGGGGCCGGCGCCTGGACGTCCTGGCGCTGGGTGACGAGACCGCCCAGGCGCTCGGCACGTCGCCGGACCGCTTCCGCACGTTGCTGCTGGTCGTGGTCGCCCTCTGCATCGGCGTGCTCGTCTCCGCCGCGGGCAGCATCGGCTTCGTCGGGCTGGTGGTGCCCCACCTCGCCCGCCGCGTCGTCGGTGGCCGCCACGTGCGCGTCGTGCCGGTCGCCGCCGTCATGGGCGCGGTGCTCCTCGTGTGGGCCGACGTCGTGGCCCGCGTGCTCCTCCAGCCGCAGGAGATCCCGATCGGGATCATCACCTCCCTCGTCGGCGCCCCGTTCCTGCTCCTGCTCGTCCGCCGTCTCCACGCCACCGCCTGAGGACCCCATGACGCGACTGCTGCCCGCCACCCTCCTTCCTGCCGCCCTCCTCCCTGCCGCGCTGCTCCTCGCCGCCTGCGACTCCGGCTCCGGCGCCGCCCCCGCGGCCGGGGTCGGCGCCGGGGTCGACGCGGGGGTCGACGCGGGGGCCGGGGCGTACCCGGTGACCGTCGAGAACTGCGGCGCCGAGGTGACCTTCACCGAGGCGCCCGACCGCGTCGTCCTGCTCAAGAGCGCCTCGGTGCCGTTCCTCCACGAGCTCGGCGTGCTCGACCGGGTGACCGCGCGCGCCGGTCAGTACCCCGCCGGCTACTACGACGAGGGGACGCTGGCCGAGCTGGAGCGCATCCCGCTGCTCACCGACCGCACCGACACCAGCGGGCACCTCCAGATCTCCCGGGAGACGGTGATCGGGCAGGAGCCGGACCTCGTGCTGGGCGAGGTCGACAACCTCTCGCGTGCCTCGCTGGAGTCGGTCGGGATCCCGCTGCTCGAGGAACCCGGCCTCTGCGCCGAGGGCCTGGCGGATCCGGGCTTCGACGACGTGGAGGACCAGATGATCACCTACGGGCGGGTCTTCGGGCGCACCGAGGCCGCGGGGGCAGCGGCCGCAGAGCTCCGGGAGCGGGTAGGGGCCGTCGAGGAGCGGGTCGGGAAGGGCTCCGGCCTGCGCGCCGCCGTGCTGTACCCGACGGTGGGCGGCGGCACGACCTACGCCTACGGCAACCGGAGCATGGCCGACCCGCAGCTCGAGGCGGCGGGGCTGGTCAACGTCTTCGGCGACGTCGACGAGCGGGTCTTCGAGGTCACCCTCGAGGAGCTGCTCGGCCGCGACCCCGAGGTGCTCGTGCTGCTGCACAGCGACGGCGACCCGGCCGAGGTCGAGCAGGCGGTGACCGACCTGCCCGGTGCCGAGCGACTCGCCGCGGTCCGCGAGGGGCGCGTGATCACGCAGCTGTTCAACTTCACCGAACCACCCACGCCCTTGTCCGTGACCGGCCTCGAGCGCCTGGTCGACCGCCTCGAGGAGCTGGGCGCATGATCACCGCCGCAGACGTCTCCTGGCAGTACGGCGCCACGCCGGTCGTCGCCGGCGTCCACCTGGCGACCCGGCCGGGCCGGGTGCTGGGCCTGATCGGCCCCAACGGCAGCGGCAAGACGACCCTCCTGCGGCTCCTCCACGGGGCCCTGCGCAGCCCCACCGGCGACGTCCGGGTCGACGGCGACGCGCTGAGCGACCTGCGGCCGCGGGAGGCCGCCCGCCGGCTGGCGGTCGTGGTCCAGGAGGGCGCCGGGGAGTCGGTCCTCACCGTGGCCGAGATGGTGCTGCTCGGGCGGAGCCCGCGGCTGGGCACCTTTCAGCGCGCCGGCGACCACGACCGCGCGGTCGCCGCCTCCTGCCTCGAGAAGGTGGGCGTCGCGCACCTGGCCGGGCGGGCCTTCGCCGACCTGTCCGGCGGCGAGCGGCAACGGGTCCTCATCGCCCGCGCGCTGGCGCAGGAGGCCACGCACCTGCTGCTCGACGAGCCGACCAACCACCTCGACATCCGCTACCAGCACGAGGTGCTGGGCCTGGTCGCCGACCTCGCCCGGTGCTCGGCCCGGTGCTCGGTCGTGGTGCTCCACGACCTGAACCTCGCCGCCCGCTACTGCGACGACCTGGTCCTGCTCGGCGGCCCCGCCCACGGTGGCGGCGTGGTCGCGGCCGGGCCGACCGAGGAGGTCCTCGTGCCCCGCCTCCTCGAGCCGGTCTACGGCATCGGGGTCCGTCCGGTCCACCTCGAGGGCCGCCTCCACCTGCTCTTCGAGCCCACCGCCGACCGCCTCCCCGCCCTGGAGTCCGCATGAGCGACACCTCCGTCCAGGACCGCATCGACCGCTACTGGACCGGCCGGGCCCCGGCCTACGACGACCACCAGCAGCGGCCCGAGCGCCGGGAGCTCGACCGAGCCGTCTGGGCCGACGTCTGGTCCTCGGTGCTCCCCGCCGCGCCCGCTGACGTGCTCGACGTCGGGACCGGGAGCGGCCACGTCGCCTGCCTGCTGGCCTCCCTCGGCCACACCGTCACGGGCATCGACCTCGCCGAGGGGATGTTGGACCGGGCCCGCGAGCACGCAGCGGGGCTGGCGCGGCCGCCCCGGTTCCTGCGCGGCGACGCGGTCGCCCCTGACTTCCCCGACGGCTCCTTCGACGCCGTCACCGGTCGCTACGTGATGTGGACCCTGCGCGACCCGGTCGCGGCGGTGCGCCGCTGGGCGGCGCTGCTGCGCCCCGGCGGGGTGGTGGCGGTCGTCGACAGCACGTGGTTCCCCGAGGGCCTCGACGCCGGGGGCGAGGCGTTCGCCGCGGCGTACGACGAGGAGGTGCGCGCCGCGCTGCCCCTAGCCGCCGCCCGCTCGATCGACGAGACGGCCGACGTGCTGCGCGCGGCGGGCCTGGACGGGGTCGAGGTCACCGCGCTGGAGGCGGTCCTGGAGCTGGACCGCGCCCACGGCGTGGCCCCCGGTCACGAGGTGAGGATGCAGCATGCCGTGAGCGGCCGCGTGCCGGTGTAGGCCTCCTCCCCAAACGACGCGACGAGACGCGACGAGACGCGACGAGACGCGACGAGACGCGACGAGGGCCGCCCGGGATCTCCCGGGCGGCCCTCGGCCGTCTGTCCGTGCTGCGGGCGACGGAGGTCAGTCCTCGGAACCGCCGCCGGCGGCCGCGGCCTGCTCGGACGAGGAGGAGCCTCCGCCCGAGCCCCGGCGCCTGCGGCGCCGGTTGCGGCTGGCGCCGCCCTCGCCCGCGGCGGCCGGCTCGCTGCTCGCGGTCTCGGCGCCCCGGCCGGGGGAGCCGGCGTCGACCTTCTCCCCGCCACGGGTGCGGGTCCGGTTGCGGTTCCGGTTGCGGGCGGGGCGCTCGCCGCGCTCGCGCTCGGGCCGCTCCTTCCGCTCGACCGGCTTGGGCTCGACGATCCGGCCCTTGGTGCCCGGGGCGATGCCCTGGTCGTGGAAGAGGTGCTCGGAGGTGGAGTAGGTCTCGACCGGCTCGTCGAAGGGCAGGTCGAGCGTCTTGTTGATCATCTTCCAGCGGTGCAGGTCCGCCCAGTCGACGAAGGTGATCGCGGTGCCGGTCGCGCCCGCGCGGCCGGTGCGGCCGATGCGGTGGACGTAGGTCTTGTCGTCCTCCGGGCAGGTGTAGTTGATGACGTGGGAGACGCCGCGGACGTCGATGCCGCGGGCGGCGACGTCGGTGGCGACCAGGACCCGGATCTTGTCCTCGCGGAACTTCGCCAGGGCCTTCTCGCGGGCCACCTGCGCCATGTCGCCGTGCAGCGGGCTGGCGCTGAAGCCGCGCTCGGCCAGGTCGTCGGCCACCCGCTGCGACTGCCGCTTGGTGCGGGTGAAGACGATGATCTTCTCGGCGTCCTCCGCCTGGAGGATCCGGCCGATGATCTCCGGCTTGTCGAGGTCGTGGGCCTGGTAGATGAACTGGGCGGTCGCCGGCACCATCGTGGTGTCGTAGGACGACTCGGCGCGGATGTTCATCGGGTGGCGCATGTGCATCCGGGCCAGGGAGACGATCGCCGAGGGCATCGTGGCCGAGAACAGCATCGTCTGCCGGGTCTCGGGGGTCATCCGCAGGATGCGCTCGACGTCGGGCAGGAAGCCGAGGTCGAGCATCTCGTCGGCCTCGTCGAGCACCAGGGCGTGCACGTGGGAGAGGTCCAGGGCCCGGCGGTTGGCCAGGTCGATGAGGCGGCCCGGCGTGCCGACGACGATGTCGACGCCCGCCTCGAGCGCCTCGAGCTGGGTGTCGTAGCCGACGCCGCCGTAGACGGTCAGGACGCGGAGCCCCACGTCCTTGCTGGCGAGGTGGAGGTCGTTGGAGACCTGGAGCGCGAGCTCGCGGGTCGGGGCGACGATGAGGGCCTGCGGCTTGCCCTGCGGGAGGTCGGCGTACGCCGGGTCCTGCGGCGCGATGCTGCGCTGCAGCACCGGGATGCCGAAGGCGAGCGTCTTGCCGGTGCCGGTGCGGGCCTGGCCGATCAGGTCGGTGCCCATCAGGGCGACGGAGAGGGTCATCTCCTGGATGGCGAACGGGGTGGTGATGCCGGCGCGTTCCAGGGCGTCGCAGATCTCGGGAAGCACCCCGAGCTCTCGGAAGGTCGTGGTCAGTGTCTTCTGCTTTCGTGAGTTCAGCCGGTTCGACCGAAGAGGTTCGAGTGCGGCGGACTCGCGAGGGTCCCGCGAGGGGACGCGCTGAGCTCTGCCGCGCACATGCTGCGGGCCACCGGGGAGGCGCTCGGTCCAGCAGGGTCGAGCGCCGGGAGGCAGCCTCGTACGGGACCATCCTATCGGTAGGGTGCGCACGTGACGGCATCGACGGACGGCGCGGCGGGCGAGGACGTCCCCCTCGCGTTCCAGGACCCCGAGTACCGCCAGGCGGTCATCGACCTCCTCGGGGTCATCGCGTACGGCGAGATCTCCGCGTTCGAGCGGCTCGCCGAGGACGCCGGCCTGGCGCCGTCGCTGGAGGACAAGGTGGCCATCGCCGGGATGGCCAGCGCGGAGTTCGGCAAGGTGGCCGGCATCCACGCGCGGCTGCGCCAGCTGGGGGCCGACCCCTTCGCGGCGATGGCGCCGTTCCGCTCGGCCATCGACCGGTTCCACGAGCACACCGCGCCCTCGGACTGGTACGAGGGCCTGGTCAAGGCCTTCGTCGGCGACGGGCTGGCCAACGACTTCTACCGGGAGATCGCGGCCTACCTCGACGCGGACACCCGCGACCTGGTGGTCACCTCGCTGGAGGACACCGGCCACTCGGCCTTCGTCGTCGACCGAGTCCGTGCGGCGATCGCGGCCGACCACCGGTTGGGCGGACGGCTCGCGCTCTGGGGGCGCCGGCTGATGGGCGAGGCGCTCACCCAGGCCCAGCGGGTCGCCGCCGAGCGGGACGCGATGGCAGCGCTCCTCGCGGGCGGTGTCGACCGTCCCGGCCTCGACCTCGCGGCGATCGGCCGGATGTTCACCCGGCTCACCGAGCGGCACGCGGAGCGGATGGCGGAGCTCGGCCTCGCCTCCTGAGCGCGCCCGGGATGGCGCGGGACCCCAGCGGGGCTAACGGCGGGGGCTAACGGGGAACTAGCGAGGGTGGCGGCGGCCGGACCAGGCGGTCGCTGCCAGGAGCACCAGCCCGGCAGCGGTGCCGAGCTGCCAGACGTGGCGCCACCAGTCGAGGCCGGGGGTGTACGCGTCCCAGAACCGGGTGTAGCCCCAGTCGCCGAGCAGCACCCCCGCGACGCCCGAGACGACGGTGAGCCACAGCGGGACCTCGTCGAGGGCCCGGTCCCGCCCCTGGGCGTGCCGGTGGGCAGGGCTGTGGGCCCGCGCCTCCAGCAGCTTCCCGAGCAGCCCGACCGCGGCGCCACCCACGAGCGCCCAGAGGAGGGTGACCGCGCTCAGCTGCGGAAGCCGACCTGTCCGACGACGCCGCCGCCGATCTCGACGTAGGCGATCTTCGCCGCGGGCACGACGAGCTTGCGGCCCTTGCTGTCGGTCAGCGTGAGCACCGTGGCGTTGCTGACCGCCTCGGCCACGAGCTGCTGCACCTGGTCGGCCGAGTCGTCGGTGTCGACGACGAGCTCACGGGGGGCGTGCTGGACGCCGATCTTGACCTCCACGAGGTCCTCCTTCGAGTTGTCTGCGGAACGTGCGCTGCGGACGTGCTGGGGGTGGTGGGGCTGGTGCTCGGTCCGTGGTGCTCGGGCCTCAGTGGTCCTTCGGGTACCCGCCGATGCCGCGCCAGGCCAGGCCGGAGACCAGTGCCGCCGCGTCGGCGCGGCTGATGCCGCCCCCCTCGGTGAGCCAGAACCGCGAGCTGACCTGCGCCATTCCCACCAGCGACACCGCGAGCAGTCGCGCCGCGGCGTCCGGCAGGCCGGTGTCCTGCTGGATGACCTCGGCGATCATGGTCGCGCACTCCGTGGTGACCCGGTCGACGTGCTCGCGGACGGCGGGCTCGCTGGTGAGGTCGGACTCGAAGACCAGCCGGAACGCGCCGGACTCCTGCGCGACGTACTCGTAGAAGGCGTCGACCGCGGCCGCGACGCGCAGCTTGTTGTCGGTCGTCGACGCGAGCGCCTCGCGGCAGGAGTCGATGATGGTGTCGCACGACCGGTCGAGCAGCGCGAGGTAGAGGTCCAGCTTGCCGGGGAAGTGCTGGTAGAGCACCGGCTTGGAGACGCCGGCCCGGTCGGCGATGTCGTCCATCGCCGCGGCGTGGTAGCCGTGGGCGACGAAGACCTCGAGTGCGGAGCTGAGCAGCTGCGCACGACGCTCGCGGCGGGGCATCCGGCCGCCGCGGGGCCGCGCTCCGTCGACGTCGTACTGCCCTGCGCTCACGATCTGCTGTCCTCCCGGTCCGCCGCTGGTGCGCCGGAGCCTACCGGTGCGTCACCTCGGTCCAGATGACGGGACGCCGCGCGGCCGACGACTCGCCGGCGGGGAACATGGAATCGGTGCCCGGTGTTGAGCGGGAACTGATCGAAGCGATCGCTGTGAGGAGCGTGACGTGAGCTTTCCCCCGCTGGTCGAGCCGGCCGACGAGCTGAGCATCGACGAGGTGCGGCGCTACAGCCGCCACCTGATCATCCCCGACGTCGGGATGACCGGCCAGAAGCGGCTGAAGAACGCCAAGGTGCTCGTCATCGGCGCCGGCGGCCTGGGCAGCCCTGCGCTGCTCTACCTGGCCGCAGCCGGAGTCGGCACCCTCGGCATCGCCGAGTTCGACGAGGTCGACGAGTCCAACCTGCAGCGCCAGATCATCCACGGGCAGTCCGACATCGGGAAGTCCAAGGCCGTCTCCGCGCAGGAGTCGATCGCCGAGGCGAACCCGTACGTCGAGGTGGTCCTCCACGAGGAGCGGCTCGACAACGACAACGTCATGGACGTCTTCCGCGGCTACGACCTGATCGTCGACGGCACCGACAACTTCGCGACCCGCTACATGGTCAACGACGCGGCGTACTTCCTCGGGATCCCGTACGTGTGGGGCTCGATCTACCGCTTCGACGGCCAGGCCTCGGTCTTCGCGCCGACCATGGCCGACGACGCGCCGTGCTACCGCTGCCTCTACCCGGAGCCGCCGCCGCCGGGCATGGTCCCGAGCTGTGCCGAGGGCGGTGTGCTCGGCGTGCTGTGCGCCGCGATCGGCTCGATCCAGGTCAACGAGGCGATCAAGGTCCTCACCGGCATCGGCGACCCGGCCATCGGCCGCCTGGTCATCTACGACGCCCTCGAGCTCGAGTGGCGCAAGCTCAAGGTCCGCAAGGACCCCAACTGCGCCCTGTGCGGGGAGAACCCGACCGTCACGGAGCTCATCGACTACGAGGCGTTCTGCGGCGCCATCTCCGAGGAGGCCGCCGACGCCGCCGCGGGGTCGACGATCTCGGTGACCCAGCTGGAGCACATGCTCAAGGAGCGCGAGGAGGGCACCCGCGACTTCGTCCTCGTCGACGTGCGCGAGCCCAACGAGTTCGAGATCAACCGGATCCCCGGCTCGGTGCTCATCCCCAAGGGCGACTTCCTCAACGGATCCGCACTCGAGCAGCTGCCGCCGGTCGACGCCGGCAAGCAGGTGGTCATGCACTGCAAGTCCGGCGTGCGGTCGGCGGAGACGCTGGCCATCGTCAAGGGCGCGGGGTACGACGACGCCGTGCACGTCGGCGGCGGCGTGGTGGCCTGGGTGAACCAGATCGACCCGAGCCAGCCGTCGTACTGACCTCTCGGGACCATGCGCAGGGCCGGCGGCCCGGGACCTCGGTCCCGGGCCGCCGGCGATTCGGTGGGGGAGACCCGTAACGCGCGGAGGTGTCGTGACGTTGGTCTCGTGTCGGCGACCGCCGCCGACTGCTCTCGGAAAGGCCTGCCCCCGATGCCCCGGACGACCGCCCGCCGCACGACCGCCGCCCTGGCCGCGCTGACCAGCGCCGTGCTCGCGACCACGCTCACCGCCGCCCTCGCCACCGCCGCACCCGCCACTGCCAAGAAGGCCTCCGGCCAGAAGGCGAGCCTCCGGGTCGCCACCTGGGCGCCCGCCGACCAGGCGACCATCCGCCCGGGCGTGCAGATGTACACCGAGGGCTCCCAGTGCACCGCCAACTTCGTCTTCACCGACAACGCGGGCGCCGTGTACGTCGGTTACTCGGCGCACTGCGCCGGGACCGGCGCCGCGACCGACACCGACGGCTGCTTGGCCGACTCGTTGCCGCTCGGCACCCGGGTGACGTTCAACCGGGGCGGCAGCCTGCTCTCCGAGGGCACGCGGGTCGGCGGCGGCCGGCTGGTGTACTCCTCGTGGGAGGCGATGGACCGGGTGGGCACCACGGATCCCAACGCCTGTGCCTACAACGACTTCGCGCTGGTCAAGGTCGATGCGGCCGACGAGGGCAAGGTCAACCCCTCGATCCCCTTCTGGGGCGGTCCGACGGGGATCGACACCGACGGCACCACGGCTGGTGAGCGGGTCTACTCCTACGGCAACTCCAGCCTCCGCCTCGGCGTCGAGCTGCTCTCGCCGAAGACCGGGATCAGCCTCGGCGACGCGCCGGCCGACGCCGGGTGGAGCCACCCGCTCTACACGTTGACCCCAGGTGTCCCCGGTGACTCGGGCTCGGCCTTCGTCGACGGCGACGGGGAGGCGATCGGCACCCTGTCGACGCTCGGCCTCGCCCCGCTGCCCGCCTCCAACAACATCGGCGACCTCGCCAAGGAGCTCGCCTTCGCCCGGCAGCACTCCGGCATCGCGGGCCTGCGGCTCACCCGGGGCACCGAGCCCTTCTCGCCGCTGCTCTGAGGGGCCGGGACTCCGCCGCACGGGTCCGGCTAGCGTCGGACCCGTGCGGCATCCCGAGGACTACGTGGAGTCGGTGCTCGCCTGTGTCGAGGCGGTCCCGCCTGGTCGCGTGACGACGTACGGCGCGATCGCCGAGGCGGTGGGCCGGTTCGGCCCTCGGCGGGTCGGCAACGTCATGGCCGAGCACGGTGGCGGTGTGCCGTGGTGGCGAGTGGTGCGCGCCGACGGGTCGCCGCCGCCGTGCCACGGCGGCACCGCCCACGAGCACCACCTGGCCGAGGGCACCCCGCTGCGGCCCTCGGGGAAGGTCGACATGGTCGCCGCCTTCCACCAGCCGGCGTCCGCCTGAGCGGGTACAGGTCGGCGTGACCTCCGACCTTGTCTACCTCGTCGCGGGCCTGGCGCTCCTGCTCGCCATCGTGCTGCCCAGCCTGCTCAGCCGGTGGGCGGTCTCCTCGCCGATGGTCCTGGTCGGCGTCGGGATGCTGCTGGGGCTCACCCCGCTGCCCGACGGACTGCCGCTCGACCCCCAGGAGAACCAGGCCGTCATCGAGCACGTGACCGAGCTGGTGGTGATCGTCGCGCTCATGGGTGTCGGCCTCGCGATCGACCGGCCACTGAGCCTGCGACGCAGAAGGTCCTGGCGGGCCTGGGGCGGCGCGTGGCGGATGCTCGGCATCGCGATGCCCCTCTGCATCGCCGGCGTCGCGCTGCTCGGGTGGGCGGTCGGGGCGCCGCTGGCCGCGGCCGTCCTCCTCGGCGCCGTCCTCGCGCCCACCGACCCGGTCCTGGCGGCCGACGTCCAGGTCGCCGGGCCGAAGACCGGCGAGGAGCACGAGGTGGACGAGGAGGACGAGGTCCGCTTCACGCTCACCTCCGAGGCCGGCCTCAACGACGGGCTCGCGTTCCCCTTCGTCTACCTGGCGATCCTCCTCGCGACCAAGGGCACCGACCTCACGTGGATGCCGACGTGGGTCGGGTTCTACCTGCTGGTCAAGGTCGCGCTCGGTGTCGCCATCGGGTACGTCGTCGGGCGGGTGCTGGCCGTGGCGGCATTCCGGTCGCGGTCGCGCTCCCTGCGGGTCGCGGAGCGGGGCGAGTCGCTCCTCGCGGTCGCGGCCCTGGTGACGTCCTACGGTGCGGCCGAGGTGGCGCAGGGCTACGGGTTCCTCGCCGTCTTCGTGTGCGCGCTGACGTTCCGCTCCGCGGAGCGGTCGCACGACTACCACCGGGCGATGCACGAGGTCGCCGAGCGGCTGGAGCGGCTGCTGACCCTCTTCGTCCTGCTGGTCCTGGGCATCGCGCTGACCCGGGGGCTGCTGGAGAACCTCGACCTGCGGGGCGTCACGGTGGCGGTCGCCCTGGTCTTCCTCATCCGGCCGCTGGCGGGCGCGCTCGCGCTCGGCGCGTGGCGCCGGTCGCGTCCGGGTGCGCTGACCCGCGGGGAGAAGTGGGTGGTCGCCTTCTTCGGGGTCCGGGGGATCGGCTCGATCTACTACCTGGCCTACGCGGCGGGGGAGGCGGACTCGCTCGGCAGACCCTGGGTGTGGTCGGCCGTGGGCTTCACGATCGTGCTGTCGGTCTTCGTCCACGGGGTGCTCGCCACCCCCGTCATGGACCGGGTGGGTCGCTCGGCGAAGCCGGGTCTCGGGGCCGGGGCGGACTAGACCAGGTGGCCTCGTCGTCCTCCCTGGTTGTGGGGAACTATCCCCACCCTGTGCAGAACCTGGGGAGAAACACCCATTAGTTGTGGAGTTCCGTGGAGGTCTCGTGGACCTCCCGAGAACTGCCTCGCGGCGCCGTGCGAGCCGGTAAGAGAGGCGTGGAGGGGACGGTCCGGAACGGGACAGAGGCGGAACGGTCCGGAACGGACAGAGGCGGACCCACCGGTAACCAGCATGCTGGACCCATGTTGCGCCCCGACGTGTACGGCGTCCTCCACGCGGTCGTGCCGCCGTTGGCGAAGGCGGTGTGGCGGCCCACGGTGACCGGCCTCGAGCACGTCCCGCCGACCGGTCCGGTGGTGCTCGCGAGCAACCACCTCAGCTTCGCCGACTCGGTCGTCATCCCCGTGGTCGTGCCGCGCAAGGTGGTCTTCCTCGCGAAGTCGGAGTACTTCACCGCGCCGGGCGCCCGCGGGCGGCTGCAGCGCTGGTGGTTCGAGGGGCTCGGCATGCTCCCCGTCGACCGGGACGACACCCGGTCGGCGCTCGCGAGCCTCGACATCGCCCTCGAGGTGCTGCGCCGGGGCGAGGCCTTCGGCATCTACCCGGAGGGCACCCGGTCCCGCGACGGACGGCTCTACCGCGGTCACACCGGCGTGGCCCACCTCGCTCTCACGGCGGGGGCGCCGATCGTGCCGGTCGGTCTCACCGGCACCGAGCGGCTGCAGCCGGTCGGCGCGCGGATCCCGCGGGTGGTGCCGGTGACGGTCGCGTTCGGCGAGCCGGTGCAGGTCGCCGGCCGGTTCGACGGCGTGCCGCTCGGGCGCGCCCGCCGGCTGCTGACCGACGAGGTGATGGCGGCGATCCAGGGACTCACCGGCCAGGAGCCGGCCGGCGTCCACCACGAGCGCGCAGCCCGAAGCTGAGACGCGGCGTGGGGCCACGGCGTCGTGTGCCTGGTGGGCTGCCTGTGGCGCTGCCTCACTTCCGGCGAGCCCATGGTCGCACCAAGTCGGGTTCGGGACCTCAAGACCGCCCGTTGAGGCACGACGGTGATAGGACGTCTCGCTTACGGCGAGGTCGACTGTCGGGCCACCGCCAGCAGTTCGTCGAGTGGCGGCGACATCGGCAGGTCCTGCGGGAGCCGCATCGTGCTCACCACGTCCGCCGGGAGCATCTCCTGGATCTGCTGGGCGCGGTTCGCCATGCCGGGGAACGCCGTTGGTCGTGATGAGCACGGGGTCGCGACCTGCGGAGCGCTCCTCAGGACCTCGGGTGCCCGGGCTTCTTCAGCCGATCCCCAGCACAGGCCAAGCTCGCCGACGCCGACCCGATGGAGGTTTCGCTGGGTCGAAATCGAACTCCGAGGGATCAGATGGGAACTTCGATGAGGGTGGGCACGGAGCGGCCCAGCGCCTCAGTCACGGCCTTTGCGAGATCTTCGGGCGTGTGGACGCGGACGCCCTCGCCTCCGAACGCCTTGCCCAGCAGCGGGAAGTCTGGGCTGCGCACGTCGACCGCCATCGGGTTGATGCCCTTGTGCTCCATGCCTTCGCGGATCTCCTGAAAGCCACCGTTGTTCATCACCACGACCGGCAGACCGAGCCCGAGGTCGACCGCGGTGGCGAACTCCTGGATCGTGAACATCGTTCCGCCGTCGCCGGCGAGGACGACGACCGGCGTCTCGGGTGCACCGAGAGCGGCACCAATGCCGCCGGGGATGCCGTACCCAAGGGTGGCGTACCCGGCCGGGTAGACGAACTGGCCTGACCGCAGCGACGGCCACAAGCTCGCGGTGCCGAAGTAGGACACCTGGGCGCTGTCACCGGAGAAGATCGTCGTCTCCGGCAGCGCCTCCCGCAGCGCGTCGTGGAACGCGACGAACGCCGCGCCGTCGCGCAGCGCTTCGCCCCGCACGGCCTCGCGCAACTCGCCGACACGTCCGCCCGAGCCGTTCCGCACCGTGTCGGGCAGCTCAGCCATGAGCAATTCCAGGGTCTCCCCCGCGCCACCGTGAAGCGGGTGGGTGGCAGTCAGGTTCTTGTTCAGCTGCCGCTCGTCGATGTCGATGCGGACCACGACGCCGGAGGCCTTGACGACGTTGCCCCACAGTTCGTCATCACCGAGGACCGACCCGACGACCAGGAGCGCGTCGGCCTCGGTCAGGATCCGATGGGTCTCGGCCATCCGGATCGAGGCGCCCAGAGACAGGGGGTGGGTCTCGCGAAGGATGCCCTTGCCGTTGACGGTCGTGACCACGGGCGCGTTGAGGCGCTCGGCGACCGCCTGCACCTGTGTGGCCGCGCGGCGCGACCCGCCGCCGACCACCATGACGATCGACGAAGCCTCCGCGAGGGCCTGCGCGGCGCCGGCCAGGTCGGACTGCTCGGGCACAGCGACCGCCTCGGTGCTGGCCGCAGGCTGGGTGAGGGCGCTGTCGTCGTACTCGCCGTCGAGGATGTCAACAGGGACCTCGAGGTGTACGGGGCGCGGTCGGGTGGTCTGCCACCGGGCGAAGGTCTCGTGGACGGCCGTGTAGGCCTCCTCGGCCGACTCGACGCGGATGCTGCGGTCGACCGCGGCGTCCAGATGGGCACTCTGGTCCTTCATCTCGTGCAACCAGCCGACGTCCTGGCCAGTCATTCCGCGGGGCATCCCCGGGGAGATGTAGAGAACCGGGATGGAGTCGGCGTAGGAGGTGGCGGCCGCGGTGGTGGCGTTGGTGAGGCCGGGGCCGGTGGTGGTGACGACGACGCCGGGGCGGTTCGCCACCCGGGCGTAGGCGTCCGCGGCATAGCCGGCTCCCTGCTCGTGCCGCGGCGCGACGTGGCGGATGCCGTGGGTCTGCAGCGCCCGGTAGATCTCGAGGTTGTGGGTGCCGGGAATGCCGAAGACGAGGTCGACTCCGCATTCGCGCAGGGCGCGGACTACGGCGTTGCCGCCGGTGGTGGCCGTTGCGGCGCTCATGCGATTCCCTGCTGGTTCCACACACGCTCGCCGGCGACCCACGTCTCGGTGACGGCGGCGGTCGGGAGTGCGTCGACCGGGGCGGTGACGGGATCGGTGTCGAGCAGGACGAGGTCCGCGCGTCTGCCGACCTCGAGGGACCCGAGGTCGGGCCGGTCGAGGAGGTGCGCGGGGGTGCGGGTGATGCCGGTCAGCGCGGAGGCGCGGGTGACGCCCTGGGTGTCGCCGGCGGCGGTTCCGGCAAGCGTTGCGCGGGTCATGGCGACCCAGGCCGCTCGCACCGGCGCCGGCATGGTGACCGGCGCGTCCGAGGAGACGACGACAGGGACGCCGTTGCGCTCGAAGCTGCCGTAGGGGTAGAACCGGCCGCCGTACTCGCCGTACTCCTCGAGCAGCGAGTCGCCGTAGAGGTGGACCTGCATGGGCTGGGGCACCGGCACGACGCCGACGCGGTTCATCTTCGCGATCTGGTCCTCGCTGGGGAACCCGCAGTGCTCGATGCGGTGACGCAGGTTCGAGCGGGGGTTGGTCTTGCGGGCTGCCTCGATCGCGTCGAGCACCATCCCGATCGGCTCTTCGCCCTGCGCGTGGGTGGCGGTGCGCAGACCCATTGCGTGTGCGGTGGTGATGAGGTCAGCCAGCTCTCGGGGCTCGTGGTACAGGTAGCCCTTGGGGGAAGGCTTCCCACAGCAGTGGTGGTCGCCGATGTAGGCGGTGCGGGCGATGACCGAACCGTCGGCGTACAGCTTCACCCCGTGCAGCTCGAGGCGGTCGTCGCCGAGGCGGGAGACCAGACCAAGGTTGCGCAGCTGGTCGATCTTGCTCGACAGGTACATCAGGTGCGCACGCACCTTGAGGCGGCCGTTGTCGCGGGCGTCGAGGTAGGCGGCCATCTCGAGCTCGGTGACCTGCGCGTCGCAGATGGTGGTGATGCCAGCGGCGAGGAACGACTGCTGACCGAGGTCGAAAAGTCGTGCGATCTCGTCGTTGCCCATCGGCAGGTGGAAGTTCGGGCCGTGGTTGCCAACCTTCACACCTTCAGCGCCGGTGAGGAGGTCGCAGGCGGAGTCGAAGATGACGCCGACCGGCTTGCCGGCGTTGTCACGGTCGATCCGTCCGCCCTCGGGAGTCGGCGTGCCGGCAGTGATCCCGGAGTCCTGGAGGACGACGGTGTTGACCGCGTAGCCGTGGCCGCTGGCGTGCTGGATCTGTACCGGCCGGGTGCGAGAGACCTCGTCGAGGTCGGCTGCGCTGGGGTGACGACGCTCGGCGAGCTTGGACTGGTCGTAGCCGTAGCCGCGGATGGCGCCGTCCGGGTTCTCCTCGGCGCGGCGCTGGAGCAGCGCGACGAGATCGCCGATCGTCTTGGCATCGGACAGGTCGACCCAGTCCAGGCCCGAGCCGTGCAGGATCGTGTGGGCGTGGGCGTCGACGAAGCCGGGCATCAGCGTGCGGCCGTCGAGGTCGACCTCACGCGGGGCCGAGTGTGCCGCGGACCGCACGTCGGCTTCGGTGCCGACGGCGCGGACGCGACCGCCCTCGATCAGCAGCGCGGGCGGTGCCTCGGCCTCCATGTCGGGTCCGAACAGGCGGATCGGTCCGCCGGTGAAGATGACCGCGTCGCTCGTCATCGTGTCTCCTCGTGAGTCGTGGGAATCCACCATTCGCGTCCGCGCGCGGTGGTGACGTACTCGGGCCACCGCAGCTGCGTCGGGGCGACGAAGTCGGTGGGCAGAAGGGCGGGGATGTCGCCGGCCGCGGCCTTGCGGTCGCGGTGCTCGGCCGCGGCCTTCTCCAAGGTCTCGGGCGAGCGGAACAGGTCCAGGGTCGTACCTGCGATGACGGTCGCCGCAGTGACGATCGTCGGGTCGATCGTTGCCGGGATGCCGCCGAGCGCGTTCATGACCCACGGCGGGTGGCCAGCTGAGCCTTCAACGGGCGCGAGCGTGGGGCGGGCGATGTAGAACCGCGCAGTGGGGGCGTACCAGGTCATTTCGACGTAGTCGTCGGAGGTCCAGTTGCGCTGCTCGGGCGGCAGGTGCCGACGCAGAAGCGCCTCGGCGTCCCACGGCGCGATGGTCTGAGTGGTCTCGGCCAGGAACGGCTGCTCGGTCGGCTCGTGACCGAGCTGCTGCTGCAGTTGCCGGCCGACGTCCAAGGCGTCGTCGTCGAGCACCGGCGCGCCGGCCTCGGCGACGTTGGCCCACGTCACCTCCGCCATGGCGTGGTTGGCCAGGCCGGGCCGGTTGCGTGCGACCCAACGACCGGTGACGGTGCAGTGAGCGGTGCGGGCGGCAGCCTCGGCGTTCGCGTCGAGAACGGCGAGGACCGCCTCGGCGGACTCGACGTCCGGAACGCGCCAGGAGTACTGAATCTGGGACAGAGATGCCGGCAAGTTGTCCGCGGTCGCCTGACCTGCGGTGAGGATCGCCTCGCTCAGCGACCAGCCGCCGGCGGCAGGCAGCATCGAGTCCTGCGTCGTCTTGGTCAACGAGTACATGGTGAACAAGGCGGCGTCAGCGCCCGGCGCTCGGGCCGCGGAGTGCGAGGCAGGGATCGGGCTGCCGGGGTCAGCGAGGCCCCAGGTCTGCGGCTCGTCGCACTCGAAGGTGTAGACGCGGCTGTAGTAGGCCCCGCAGTGAGTGTCCCAGCGCACCGTGTTGCACAGCGGCAGCATGTAGAAGGGGTGGAAGCTGAGGATCGCGTCAAGGTTGTCGTAGTAGCCCTTGAGCCCGTGGACGATCTTCGAGCCCTGCACCTTCTCGGCGGGCTCACCGGTGTAGACGATGGTGCCCGGCACCGAGTGCTCAATCATCGCGTGCTGAGCCGCCAGCACCCCGGCCAGTGTCGAGATCCCGAGCGCCGAGTGCGGGTCGGTATGACCCGCCGCGTGGGGAGACAGACCCTCGCGCGGACCACGCACCGGTGTGGCGGCCTGACAGTTGCCAGGTACGGCGTCGTACTCGGCGTAGGCCAAGATGCGCGCACCGTCGCCTTCTGCTCCCGCGGGGCTGGTCCACGTAGCGTGGAACGCAGTCGGCATGCCGCCGCTGCCCTCCTCGACCTCAAAACCGAACGAGCGCAGCTTGTGCACATACCACGCCGCTGACTCGTACTCACGCCAGGCAGGCTCAGCGAGCTCCCAGATCGTCCGGTGCCACCCGGAGATCTCCTCACGATGCCGCTCGACCCACTCCCGAGCTGACTGCTTGACGGCGTCCACCGACACACTCCCTTCGTCCATTGCAGGAACGTAGCAGCGAAACGCCGCTCCCGTAACACCTACCGTTAGCAAATCTTCGCTTACTCAGCCGAAAAGTTGGCAGATCCACCATAGTAGCCGTCGATACGGCATGATTCGGCCATGGAGAACCCCGCGTCCCGCTGCCCCGCCGCTCTCTACATGGGGATGGACGGGCTCGACGTCACCCCCGGTCACGACCTGCTCCGCCAGCACGGCATCGACATCCTCGAATTGAGCACGGACCTGACCGAGGACGACCTGGCCCGCACGGTCGCTTTGATGGTCGGCTACGACCCGGTTGACGCCGACCTGCTCGAGAGGCTGCCTAATCTCCGCGTCCTGGCCACACACTCGGCCGGCGTCGACATGGTCGACGTCGACGCGGTCCGGGCCCGCGACCTGTGGCTGGCGAACTTGCCGGCGGGCGCCACCGATGAGGTAGCCGTCCACGCGCTGGCGATGGCACTGGCCTTGCTGCGCCAGCTCCCTGCCTACGACCGAGCGGTCCGAGACGGCGACTGGACCGCCTCGGAGGTGAGGATGCCGCGGGTTCCCCAGGAGCTTGTTGTCGGCGTCGTGGGGATGGGCCGGATCGGTCAGGCGATGACGTCGCTGTGCGCCGGCGTGTTCGCGCGCGTGATCGGCTACGACCCGACACTGCCGGACGAGTTGTGGCCGGACGGGGTCGAGCGACTGGCGACCGTCGAGGAGCTGCTCGAGCGCAGTGACTGCGTCAGCCTGCACCTACCGTTGAACGAGGACACCCGACACCTCATCGACGAGCGCCGGTTGGCGCTGGTGCCCGCCGACGCGGTGGTCGTGAACGTCGCGCGAGGTGAACTGGTAGACGAGACGGCGCTGCGCGCAGCGTTGGGCAGCGGGCACCTCCTCGGCGCCGGCTGCGACGTGCTGACCAACGAGCCACCGGAGTCGCAGGACCCGATCGTCACCACGCCTGGGGTGCTCGTCACCCCCCACGTCGCCTATCTGTCCAAGAGTTCGCTGCGCCGCTACGCCGCCATCCCGGCCGCGAACGTCGTTGCCGTCCTCGAGCAGGGCTGCCCGTTGCACGCTGTGGTCAGGCCCTCGTCAGTGGAGGCGAGTACCGCTCCTTGACCAGCGCGAGGTGCCACCACGCCTCGACCGAGCGCACGCCGTCGAGCATGCGGATTCCGTCGAGCGCACCGGAGATCTCGGCCGCACTCCTCGAGATCATGGTGCCGACCAGGTCGCACCGCCCGATGGTTCGCGCCATGAAGTCGACCGTTTCGAGCTTCGCGACGATCTCGGCGACGTCGTCACCCCGCCTCTCCAGCTGCACCTGGAAGCCGCACATCTGATCGATGCCGACTGCGGTCGGGCTCACCAGTCCCTTCACCACTACGACGTTGTCAGCCAGCAGTCGGAGCATGCGAGCACGGGTCGCCGCACGCGAGAGCCCGACACCTTCGGCTAGATCCGCGTAAGGGGTACGCGCATCCTGACGGAGCAGGTCGAGCAGCTTCAGATCGACGGCGTCTAGGTCGAACTCCTCGAAGGCGTGCGGACCGCCGAGGGGAAGGTGGGAGTCCTTGACGACATCGGTGTACAGCAGGGTGTCGACCCCGACCACGCCGTCCAGGTCCCGCACGGACGCGATGGCGGTCTCCATCTCACCCAGGTCCCCGGTCCGCACTTCGGCGATCAGGGAGGGTCGGCCGGCCACGACAGAAACGAAGGGCGCATTGTCGAAGCTCGCAATGCGCGCCGCGAGGGTCTGAACGCACGCCCCGTCGGTGTGGACCGAGAGGTGAGCGAAGGTGGTGTAGCCCCGCACGACGGGATGGACGATCGCTTCCACCCGGACGATGCCGAGCTCCAACATCCGCTGAACACGCGCCCGAGCAGCCGTCCGAGACAGCCCCACAAGCGTCCCCAGGCCCTCGTAGGAGACGCGCCCATCGGCGCGCAGCGCTTCCAGTAGCGCAAGGTCCACGTCATCGAGCTGCATCCGCGCGGCCCCCCTTTCGTGTCCCCATTGTGACCGAAACGGGGTGACGGGCAGTCATCTATTGCTAACAGTGGTGCCCGAGCGTCGCTCCGGCAAGTAACGGGAGTGTTTCAGCGAGCAGATCGTCGGCCGGATGCGGAGAAAACGCCCGATTAGCATTGCGAACCCCGCGTCGACCAAGTTACCGTCTTCGCGTCGCCCAGTGTGGGCGGCGTCACTACGTTCCTCAGGAGATCCCGATGAACCACAACACCCCCAGTCGTCGCTCCTTCTTCAAGCTCGCACTCTCGGGGGGTGCTGTGTTGGCCATGCCCAGCCTGATTTCTGCGTGCTCGGCTTCGACTACCACCTCCAGCGGCGGAAGCAATGCCGGAGGGTTCACGATGCCCAGCGACATCGACGCCAACTGGCCGGACATCACCTCACAGCAGGTCGTGCTCGCCGGATTCGGTGGCGAGACCTACGAGGTGCGCCGCTCGCAGATCTTCGAGCCCTTCAGCGACATCAGCGGCGCTGAGGTCGTCGACGCCCCCTGGGACTACGGCAAGTACCTGAACATGGTCACCGCCGCCGCCCCCGAGTGGGACATGATCGACTTCGACGGCTACGCACTTGTCGGGCTCGTCCAGGCCGACCAGGCGCCTGCCAAACTCGCCGACTGGGTGCGCCGATGCGACCTGGTCGACGCCGACTACCAGGAGTACGCCGGAGGCGGCTACGCCTACAGCGTCGTCATGGGTTGGTCCAGCGAACTCGACGGCACGCCCAGCTCATGGGCGGACTTCTTCGACACTGAGCAGTTCCCCGGCAAGCGCGCCTTCCCGAAGTCGATCTACGCCGGCACCGTGGAGATCGCGCTCTTGGCCGACGGCGTGTCCGAGGACGACCTGTACCCGCTGGACTTCGACCGCGCGTTCGCCAAGCTGGACGAGCTGAAGAACGACATGGTGTTCTACGACAGCTACGCCCAGGGGCAGCAGCTCCTGGTCCAGGGCAGCGCCACGATGATCGCCACCGCGAACAGCCGGATGATTCAGCTGCGCCGCGACGGCCGAGGCGACTTCACCTACGACCAGGCCGTGCTGTACCCGTGGAGCGCATTCCCGATGCCGCGGAACGCCCCGCACTCGGACGCTGCGAATGCCCTCATCGACACCATGTCGACTCCTGAGGTGCAGGCTGAGGTCGCCCGCAAGCTCTACCTCGGTCCTACCGTCTCGGAGGCCTTCGAGCTTCTTTCCGAGGAGGAGCTGGCCCTTCAGCCGAACTCCGAGGAGAACCTCGCCAAGGCCGCGGTCGTCGACACCACTGCCGCCGCACAGCAGGATGCTGAGTACGTCGAGCGGTTCTTCGCCTGGGTGGGCCAGTGAGCACTGGCCCCGCGGTCCTAGAGCCGCCTCCACTCACCTCAGCTCCCGAACGCCGTCGGCGGAAGCGTGCGAAGAAGCTCGCCACTCCCGGCGGCGGCGGGTGGCTGCTGCTGCCGCCGGCCGTGCTGCTCCTCCTGGGTCTGCTGGGTCCGGTGGCGGTGACCGTCGTGGTTGCCATCCAGGAGAACGGCCCCCTCGGGGTTGTCACTGAGCCGTTGAGCAGCGACCTGGTCCTCGACTCGATCTGGAAGACGCTGTACCTGTCCTTGGCCGTCACAGTCGCCACTTGGATCTGTGCCGTCCTCTTCACCCTCGCCGTTGCGATGTCTCGTCCGATCGTGGGGAAGACGCTGTTCGGCATCCTCTTCCTGACGTTCTGGATCTCGCTTCTGGTGCGTACCTACGGCTGGGCCTTGACTCTCCAACCCAACGGCGCGCTCGATGTGATCGGTCAACGCCTCGGTCTGACCGACGAAGGATTCGGGCTCTTCCAGACGATGCCCGGCCTGTTGCCGCCGATGGTCCACGTGATGCTGCCCTACATGGTGCTGCCCATCTATGCGGCCATCCAGTCGCTGGACCCAGCACAGGTGCGCGCCGCCCGCAGCCTCGGCGGCTCGGAGTTGTTCACCCTCCGCAAGCTCATCTTGCCGTCGTTGAAGTCGGGCTCGTGGGCTGGGGCCCTCCTCGTGTTCATCCTCTCTCTTGGCTTCTACGTCACTCCGGCGTTCCTCGGCGGGCCTGGCACCCAGGTTCTTGCCATGGTCATCGGGCTCCAGTTCGGACGCTTGGAGAACCTGGGGCTGACCGCAGCGCTCGGGACGCTGCTCCTGGTGGCGGTGCTGGGCATGTACGTGGTCGCCGACCGGTTGTTCAAGATCTCTCAACAGTGGGACCGCGCCTAATGGAAGCCCTACGCGAAGCATTCCCCCGCACCCGCGGCTGGTTCACCGTGGTCGGTGTCCTGATCGGCCTGTTCCTGATCGCCCCACTGGCGACGATTCTGCCGCTGGCGTTCACCGAGAGCCGCTTCCTGGTCTTCCCTCCCGAAGGGTTCTCGACCCAGTGGTTCTCCAACCTCCTGAGCGACCCAGGCTGGACCGCGTCGATGCTCAACTCGGCTCGGGTCGCGACCGCCGGCGCACTGTTGGCGACCATCGCTGGGACAAGCGCAGCCTTGGCTGTGCGCCGGCTCGGCCGCGGTCGACAGGTTGCACGCACGACGCTGCTCGCCCCGATGGTCATGCCGCAGTTGATCTTGGCGCTCGGCCTCTACCTGACGTACCGGAACATCATGGGCGGCACCAGCCTCACCGTGCTCACCATCGGGCAGGCGACGTTGGCGATGCCGTTGGTGTTCGTGACCGTCTCCGCCGGGCTGGCTGGAGTCGACCCGGCCCTGTCGCGTGCCGCTCAGAGTCTCGGTTACCGCTGGCCTCAGGTCGTGCGCCGGATCGAGCTGCCGCTGGTGGGGCGGAGCGTCATCAGCGGTGGGATCCTAGCGTTCGCCATCTGCTTCGACGAAGCGGTGCTCGCCTTCTTCCTCGCGCCGCCCGCTACGCAGACGCTGCCGGTGAAAATCTGGACATCGGCGAGCGAGAGCGCCTCGCCGACCATCGCCGCAGCCAGCGCGTTCGTCATCTGTCTGGCCATCACACTCCTGGCCGTGGTCGCCGTGCTGCGATCTCGACCCGACAATCGAGGAGCAGCATCATGAGCGTCAACGTCAACTTCGACCATCTGACCGTCGACCTCGGCGGGAATCGGATCCTCGACGGCGTCGACCTACACATCCCCGCAGGCAGCTTCGTGACCCTGTTGGGCCCGAGTGGCTCGGGCAAGACAACCACGCTGAACGTTCTTGCCGGATTCGTCGACAGGTCGGGCGGCCACGTCAAGGTTGACGGTCAGGCCATCGACGACCTTCCCGCGCACGCACGGAACATCGGCTTCCTGTTCCAGAACTACGCGCTGTTCCCACACATGACGGTCGGCGAAAACATCGCCTTCCCGCTGCAGGCCCGCAAGATCGGTGGCGCCGAGCGCAAGCAACTGGTGTCCGACGCGCTGCGCCTGGTGCAGCTGCCTGACATGGAGAACCGCTCGATTCGCTCCCTCTCCGGCGGCCAGCAGCAACGCATTGGGCTCGCGCGGGCCTTGGTGTTCAAGCCGAACCTCCTGCTCCTCGACGAGCCACTGGCCGCGCTCGACAAGCAGTTGCGTGAAGCCATGCAGCTCGAGCTCAAGCGCATCCAGGTCGAAACTGGCACGACAACCATCGCCGTGACGCATGACCAAGTCGAGGCGATGTCAATGGCTGATCTGGTCGCGATCATGAACCGCGGGAAGATCGCCCAGGTCGGCCGCCCCGAAGATGTCTACCGCCGGCCAGCTGACCTCTTCGTCGCAGAGTTCCTCGGCGAGGCGAACCTGCTTCCCGTCGCGGGCGGTCAAGTCATCGGGTTCCGCCACAAGGCGCCCACCTCGCAGCGTGCCGGCATCGGCGTCCTGCGACCTGAGGACGTCACCGTCACCGAGCGTGCCGGTGACGACACCGTCGAGGGAACCGTCGAGCTCGCCGTCTTTCAGGGCACTCGGCGGCGCCTGACTGTGCGCTGCCCCGGCGTGGAGTCGCCGGTGATCATCTCGGCGCCGGCGACCGGCGCCGACGTCCGGCCCGGCGACCAGGTCAACGTTGGCCTGTGCGGTGAGCTCATCCACGTCGTGCCCGGCACTGCGGCGAACGAGACCGACAGCGAGAAAGTCACCGTCTCCGCTTGACGGATCAACGCCTGGTTCACCAGCGAGCAGTCTGGAGTGCGGCCACTCAGCCGCGCCACTGCTGGTAAGCGAGGTCCACGTCGACCGGGACACGCTCGAGGTGGGTGAGAAGCCCGTCGGCCAGACGCGGGCTGGGTCGACGCACAACAGCCCGGCGCCCCATCAGGTTCATCTCGGGAGGTAGGGCGCGGGCCCTGCAAGGGTGACGTTGCGGCTCCGCTCAACGAGCGGAGGCGCACTGAACTGCGGGATGACGTGCAAGGTGCACCGGAGTGCACTCTGCCGGAGGGGCGGAGCTCCGGACTCCGGGTCGGATGAGCGTTCGTCGGGTGGTGTGGATTCAGCCCGGGTTCGCCACGGGCGGCCGTTTGGTCGGCGCCTCACATGTGTTGCACTGACGGTCGTGCGCCGTCGCGCTGAACGCCTAGACCGGCGAAGACGACGAGGGCGATCCCGAACAACTGGGTCACGTGCAGCACCTGACCGAGCAGGAGGAGTCCGACGACTGCCGCGATCGCCGGTTCGATGCTCATGATCGTGCCGAACGCGGCTGTGGTGAGCCGTCGTAGCGCTAGGAACTCGAGGAGGAAGGCGAGCAGCGGGAACAGGACAGCAAGGGCGAGACCCAGCAGCGCGATGCGCCACGTGAGCACGGGCGCCAGCGTGTGGCCGGCGGTAACAACGGCTACCAGGGCTGCAACGCCCACGGACGCAGCGACCGATTGGACCCCGACGACCACGTCTCCGACCCGTTGCGTCAAGACGATGTAGGCGGCCCAGCTCGCGCCGGCACCCAGAGCGAGAGCCACCCCGACCACGTCGGCCTCGCCGCGCCATGGCTCGGTCAAGACGACCACGCCGCAGGCCGCTATGGCCGGCCAGACCAGCCCGGCCCGTTTCGCGCCGGTAAGCACCGCCACCGTCAGTGGGCCGACGAACAACAGCGCACTCGCCGTCCCGAGCGGAATCCGCGCGACCGCGCCTGTGAACAGCAGCGTCATGGCAGCGGTCGCGCAGCCGAGGAAGACAACAGCCAGCTTCGTGTTCTTCTGGAACGACCGCGAACGAGGGCGGACGAGGACGACGAACAGCAGCCCTCCCCAGGCCAGGCGGAGCGCCGCCGTGGCAGTGGGTCCGATGCTTTCGATCAATCCGTAGGAGGCGGCAAGCCCAAGGTTCACGCAGAGGATCGACGCCAACGCCAAGGCCGCCCCAACCCGGGCAGTCGTGCGGGCAGTCGTGCGGCTGACGTCGCCGCCGGGCGCGCCCGAGGAGTCGCCGGTGGGTGGTCCACCAGCGGACTCAGCCGAGAATCCCGTCATGGGGACCCTCCGCTGAGTCGTTTCCGTGCCGGAATCGCGGACATGAGCTGGGTCAGCATGTTCACAGAACCTTCGACAGGAACGATCGCCTGCGCTCGTTCTGCGGCCGGAGCAGAACGTCGTCGGGAGCGCCCTGCTCGACGATGACACCCTCGTCCATGAAGCGGACCAAGTCGGCGACCTCGCGAGCGAACCCGATCTCGTGGGCTACCACGCTCATCGTCATCCCCGAACGGGCCAGCCCCTTCATCACGTCGAGGATTTCACCGCCCAGGTCGAGGTCGAGCGCGCAGATCTGTCCGAATTGTCGCCGGCGAGGCATCTTCGTGACGGCACGGGGCGTGTCCGACACCGACGTTGCACCCCGCCAGTCGTCCGGCGAGCAGCCCGATGCACACCGCGGCCGCGGTTGAGGCCACCACCACAGCGAACAGTGCAAGCAGGAGGAGTGGCTGCATTCATGCATCATGCACGAGAAGGTTCTTCCACGGACACCCTCTGCCCGCCTTTCGGTCGTCAGAACGCCCTCCGGCAAGCGGTCGAACGTTCTGAGCGGACCGGCGCGCGAGGGTGTCCCGGCACACCGTCCTCGAGGACTTCGGCGAGCTTCCCCGGTAGGTGACCGCGCCCGCGGAGGCGCCTTCGTCGAGCGCGTCAACTAGGGAGAACCGTTCGATGAGTCGCACGAGCGATTTCGACCGGGAGGCGACCTGCTGGGCGGCCGCCTCCTGTGCGTAAGCGATGTTGCGCTTGGCTCGCGGACTCACCGGTCCCTGGGATGCGGTGTGACGGCAGCGGCGCCGACCGAGCGATGGGCCACCATCCAAGACTCACACCGTGTCGTCACAGGATCTCAACCTAGGTGTCCGGGGCATCGCACACCTAGGACCGCCACATCCACTCCATCTCGGCGACGGTGACGTCGCGGGTGGCGCCACCGGCGAGCTCCTCGACCACCTTCAGGGCGAGGTCGATGCCGGCGGAGACGCCGGCCGAGGTCCACATCCGCTCGCCGCTGCGGACGAACCGCGGGCCCCGCTCGACGACGAGGGTGGAGTCGATCGCGGCGAGCTCGCCGTACGCCGTGTGGTGGGTCGTCGCGCGCCGGCCGGCCAGCAGGCCGGCGCGTGCCAGCAGCAGGGAGCCGGTGCACACCGACATCAGCAGGTCGACCTCGGCGGCCCGCTCGCGCAGCCAGGCGTGGAGGTCCTCCGCGTCCAGGAGCGCCCGCACCCCGGCGCCGCCCGGGACCACGAGGACGTCCGGCGGCGGGCACTCCTCGAGCGAGTACGTCGGGAGCACGCTGAAGCCGCCGCGCCCGGCCACCGGCGCGCCGGTCAGCCCGACCGACCGGACCTCGAACGGCCGCCCCTTGCCGAGCTCGCCGGCGACGTTGAAGACCTCGTAGGGGCCGGCGTAGTCGAGGACCTCCATGTCGTCGAAGGCCAGGATCGCCACCGTGCGCGTGCTCACCGGGCCATCGTGGCAGGCAGGGTGGGCCGAGTGGCCCGGATCGCAGTCGCCGTGTCCACCCGTGCGTTGTCGGCGCTCGGTGTTGTGATGGGTCCATGACCGTCACCGCCGACCCGAGGAGCCCGGGTACGACGTACCGTCTCGCGCGCCGACCGGCGGCCGGGGAGGTGCCGACCCTCGACCCCTACCAGCAGCGGGTGGTCGACCACGCCGGCGGACCGCTGCTCGTGCTGGCCGGACCCGGCACCGGCAAGACGACGACGCTGGTCGAGGCGATCGTGCGCCGGATCGAGGAGGGTGCGCGCCCCGACGAGGTCCTGGCGCTGACGTTCTCGCGCAAGGCGGCCGAGCAGCTGCGCGACCGGGTCACCGCCCGCCTGGGCCGCACGATGGCGACCGGGCTCTCCTCGACCTTCCACTCCTTCGCCTATGCGCTGGTGCGGCGCTATGCGCCCGCCGAGCTCTACGCCGCGCCACTGCGGCTGCTCTCGGCCCCCGAGCAGGACGTGGTGCTGCAGGAGCTGCTCACCGACGCCCCCGAGTCGGTGCGCTGGCCCGACCACCTGCGGGCCGCCGTCGGGACCCGAGGCTTCGCGCGGGAGGTCCATGCCGTGCTGGCCCGCGCCCGCGAGCGAGGGCTGGACCCGGCGGACCTGGCGGCGCTCGGCCGTGCCGAGCGGGTGCCGGAGCTGGAGGCCGCCGGGCTCTTCCTGGAGCAGTACCTCGACGTCCTGGGCGACCAGTCGGCGATCGACTACCCGGACCTGGTGGCCCGTGCGGTGATCGAGGCACAGGTGCACCGCGACGAGCTGCGCGCGCAGCTGCGGCACGTCTTCGTCGACGAGTACCAGGACACCGACCCCAGCCAGGTGGCGTTGCTGTGCGCGGTCGCCGGCGAAGGGCGGGACCTGACGGTCGTGGGGGACCCGGACCAGTCGATCTACGGCTTCCGCGGCGCCGACGTCCGCGGGATCCTCGACTTCCCCACGGAGTTCCGCACCCTCGCCGGGGACCCGGCACCGGTGGTGGCGCTCGGCACCACCCGCCGCTTCGGCTCCCGGCTGCTGCGCGCGTCCCGCTCGATCGCCGCATCGATCGGCGTCACCGGCTCCATCCCCGCCGAGCAGTACGCCGCCTTCCGGCACCCGGTGCCGGCCGACAACGCCCACGGACCCGGGAGCGTCGAGGTCCTCACCTTCGACACCCACCGCGCCGAGACCGAGCACACCGCCGACCTGCTGCGCCGCGCCCACCTCGAGGACGGCGTCCCGTGGTCGGAGATGGCGGTGCTCGTGCGCTCGGGCCGGGCCTCGATCCCGGGCCTGCGCCGATCGCTCGCCGCCGCCGGGGTCCCGGTCGAGGTGGCCGCCGACGAGACGCCGCTGGTACGCGAGCCGGCGGTGCTGCCGCTGCTCTCCGCGCTCGCCGTCGTCGTGGACGCCGACGTCGAGGACCCCACGCACGAGGACTACGTGGGCGCCGACCGGGCCGAGGCGCTGCTGACCTCGCCACTGGGGGGCCTCGACGCCACCGATGTCCGGGCCCTGGTCCGCGCGTTGCGCGTGGCCTCGCCGGGCACGCCGGCCCGGGACCTCGTCCGTCGGGCGGTGCTCGACCGGGAGGCGCTCACGGGTCTCGACGGCGCGCCCGCCCGCCGCGCCCTCCGCCTGGCCGACCTGGTGGCGAGCGCCCGGCAGGCCCTGGTCGACGGCGCGACGGCCGAGGAGGTCCTCTGGGCGCTGTGGGACGGCACCGACTGGGGCCGCCGGCTGCGCCAGGCCACGGCCGTCGGCGGGCACGCCGCCCGGCTGGCGCACCGCGACCTCGACGCCCTCTGCGCGCTCTTCGAGGTCGCCGCCCGCACGGAGGAGCAGCAGGGCCACCGGAGCGTCCGCAGCTTCCTCGACACCCTGCGGGCCCAGGAGATCCCCGCGGACACCCTCGCCGACCGCGGCGTGCGAGGAGAGTCGGTCCGGCTCCTGACCGCCCACCGGTCCAAGGGCCTGGAGTGGCGGCTCGTCGTGGTCGCCCACGTCCAGGAGGGCGCCTGGCCCGACCTGCGCCGCCGCGACTCGCTGCTGCAGGCCGACCGGATCGGGCGGGACGGCCTGCTCCCGCCGCTGACCCGTGGCGCGATGCTCGCCGAGGAGCGCCGCCTGTTCTACGTCGCCGCCACCCGCGCGAAGCAGCGCCTGGTCGTGACCGCGGTCAAGTCGCCCGACGAGGAGGGCGAGCAGCCCTCACGGTTCCTCTTCGAGCTGGGCCGCGACCCGGTGCACCGGATCGGCCGGCCGCGCCGGCCGTTGTCGATGGCGGGCCTGGTCTCCGAGCTGCGGCGCACCGTGGCCGACCCCGGCGAGCCGGAGTCGCTGCGCCGCGCCGCCGCACGGCGGCTGCGCGCGCTGGCCGAGCTCGACGTCCACGGGCGGCCGGTGGCGCCGCAGGCGGACCCCGCGACCTGGTGGGGCCTGCGTGCGCCGAGCCGCTCGGAGCGACCCGTGCGTCCGGCGGAGGAGCCGCTCACCCTCTCGGCGAGCGCGCTCGACGGCCTCCTCACCTGCCCCGCGCAGTGGTTCCTGCAGCGGGAGGCGGGCGGCGAGGTCGTCAGCTCCAGCGGCCAGGGCTTCGGCAAGATCGTCCACGCGGTCGCCGAGCGGCTCGCCAACGGCTCGCTGGAGGTGCCGGCCGAGGCCATCGAGGTCGAGCGCGACCTGATGCCGCTGGTCGACGAGGTGTGGGGGCGGATGGAGTTCCGCACGCCATGGTCCCGCGCGCGCGAGCGCGAGGCGGTCGCCGCGGCCCTGGAGCGGTTCCTCACCTGGCACCGCCGCCCGGGCGCCCGCACCGTGCTCGCCGTCGAGCCGAAGGTCCGGGCCGAGGTGCGGCTCCCGGACGGTCAGCTCGTGCGGCTCCACGGCTACGCCGACCGGCTGGAGCTCGACGAGGACGGCCGGGTGGTGGTCGTCGACCTCAAGACCGGGAAGTACGCCCCGACCGGCCCCGAGGTGCAGCGCCACTCCCAGCTCGGGCTCTACCAGCTCGCCGTCGACCACGGTGCCGCCGACGAGCACCTGCGCGAGGCCGGGATCGACGGCCCCGGCCGGTCCGGCGGCGCGGAGCTGGTCCAGCTCCGGCTGGGGGAGGAGCTGCCCAAGGTGCAGCACCAGCCGCCGGCCACCGACGACGGACCCCGCCTGGTGGAGGGGCAGCTGGCCGCCGCCGCGGCGGCCCTGCGCGCGGAGGAGTTCGTCGCGCGCCCCGGCTCCCACTGCGACCGCTGCGCCTTCCAGGCGATCTGCCCCACCAAGGCCTCAGGGACGGTGCTCTCGTGACCTCGACCATGCCGACCCCGACCCCGACCCCGGTCCGGGAGATCTCGACCCCCGAGCAGCTGCGCGAGCTGATGGGCGTCGACTGGACCTTCAGCGACCAGCAGTTCGCCGCGGTCACGGCTCCGCTGGAGCCGGCCGTCGTCATCGCCGGCGCCGGGTCCGGCAAGACCACGGTGATGGCGGCCCGCGTGGTCTGGCTGGTCGCCACCGGTCGGGTCGCGCCCGGCGAGATCCTGGGGCTCACCTTCACCACCAAGGCGACCGCCGAGCTGCAGACGCGGATCCGGGAGAGCTTGCGCCAGGCAGGGCTGCTGCCCGAGCGCGGCACCCGCGCGCCGGGCCCCGACGGCGAGGAGCAGGAGGTCGAGGAGCCGACGGTCGCGACGTACCACTCCTACGCCTCGGCCCTGCTCACCGAGCACGGGCTGCGGATCGGCCACGAGCCGGACACCCGGCTGATCGCCGACGCCAGCCGCTACCAGCTCGCCGCGCGCGCGGTGCAGCGCTACGCCGCGCCGGTCGAGCAGCTCACCGACTCGCCGAGGCACGTCGTGCAGTACCTCCTCGCCCTCGACGGCGAGATGAGCGAGCACCTCGTGGGCCCCGCCGAGGTCCGCGACCACGACGAGCGGCTGCGCCCGAGGCTGGTCGAGGGGATGGCGGCCGAGCACCGCAAGACCTACCGCGCCCTCAACGAGAAGGCGGTCGCCGCGATCGACAAGCGCGGTGAGCTGCTCGGACTGGTCGAGGCCTACCGCGCGCTGAAGCGCCACCACGGGCTGATGGACTTCTCCGACCAGATCGCGCTGGCCGCCCGGCTGGCCGAGGAGTGCCCCGAGGTCGGCGAGGCCGAGCGGGCGAAGTACCGGATCGTCCTCCTCGACGAGTACCAGGACACCTCGGTGGCCCAGGCGCTCATGCTCCGCCGGCTCTTCTCCGGCGCCGAGCCGGGGACCGGCCGCGGCCACCCCGTGATGGCGGTCGGCGACCCGAACCAGGCGATCTACGGGTGGCGCGGGGCGTCGGTGTCGAACATTCTCGAGTTCACCCGCGAGTTCCCGACGGTCGACGGCGCCCCGGGCACGACGTACCCGCTGACGGTGAACCGCCGTTCCGACGCGCGGATCCTCGCCACCGCCAACCACCTCGCCGAGGAGCTCTACGCCAGCCGGCCCGACCTGCTGCCGCTCGAGGCCAAGCCGGGAGCCGCCCCCGGCGAGGTGCGCGCCGTGGTCCACGAGACCTGGGACGACGAGCTGGCCTGGCTCGGGGACCGGGTGCTCGAGACCCACGCCGCCCTGTCGGCGACCAAGGACGGCCCGTGCTGGCGGGAGATCGGCGTCCTCACCCGGGACAACGCCCATGCGGCGGCCGTCTTCGACGCGCTGAGCGCCCGGGAGGTGCCGGTCGAGATCGTCGGCCTCAAGGGCCTGCTGCGCCTGCCCGAGGTCTCGGAGGTCGTGGCCACGCTGACGCTGGTCCAGGACGTCACCGCCAACGCCGCGCTGCTGACCCTGCTGGCGGGTCCTCGGTGGGCGATCGGCCCGCGCGACCTCGCCCTGCTGGGCCGCCGCGCCCGCGAGCTGGCCGGGGACACCTCCGGCGCCTCCTCCTTCGAGGACGTCCGCGCCCAGCTGGCCGCGGCCGTCGAGGGCGCCGACCCCACGGAGATCCCCTCGCTCTGCGACGCGCTGGAGGACCCGGGCGACCTCGAGTACTCGCCCGAGGCCCGCGAGCGGTTCGCGCTGCTGGCCGCCGAGCTGCGCCGCCTGCGGACCGCGCTGGGCGAGCCCATCTTGGACCTGGTGCGTCGGATCGTGGAGACGACCGGCATCGACGTCGAGCTGGCCTCCTCGGTCAGCCCGGCGGCCGCGGCCCGGCGCGACAACCTCGACCTGTTCGTGCAGGCGGTCGCGGAGTTCCAGGCCGTCGACGGCCAGGTGACGCTGGCGGCGCTGCTGGCCTGGCTGGAGGCCGAGGACGAGTTCGGGCAGGGCCTCGACGTCGCCACGCCATCGGAGGCCGACTCGGTCAAGCTGCTCACGGTCCACCGCGCCAAGGGGCTGGAGTGGGACGCCGTCTTCCTCGTCGGCGTCACCGAACGGAAGTTCCCGACCAACCGCACGCGGTCCAGCTGGCTGACCGTGCCGCACGTGATGCCGACCGCCCTGCGCGGCGACGCCCGCGACCTGCCGCAGCCGACGGGTCACACCCCCGAGGACCTCAAGGCCCTGGGCGAGGCGGTCAAGGCCCACGAGGCGCTCGAGGAGCTCCGGCTGGGTTACGTCGCCTGGACCCGTGCGCGTCACCAGCTGTGGGTCTCGGCCTGGCGGTGGGCGCCGCACCTCAAGAGCGGCCTGGGCCCGTCGGCGTACCTCTGCGCGACGCGGGAGGCGATGGCCAGCTGGGACGCCGTGCCCGACCGGTGGGCCGAGTGTGCGGTGAAGGGCGAGACGAGCCCGTACGCCGACCGCTCACCCGACCGGCCCTGGCCGATCTCGCACCACACCGCCGAGGTCGAGCGCCGGATCGAGGCCGCCCGCCGGGTGCGCGAGGCGGCGCCGGTCACCGACGCCGAGCTGGCCGACGGGATCGAGGACGGCATCGAGGACGTCCTGGAGCTCGAGCGGGTCCAGCAGTGGGACGACGAGATCGCCCGGCTGCTCGAGGAGGCCCGCCGCGACCGGTCGCCGCGGGTGGACGTCGAGCTGCCGAGCAGCCTCTCGGCGACCTCGCTGGCACGGTTGCGCGACGATCCCGACGGGCTCGCTCGCGACCTGGCTCGGCCGATGCCGCGCCGGCCGTCGTCGGCGGCCCGCTTCGGGACCCGGTTCCACGCGTGGGTGGAGGCCCGGTTCGGCCAGCAGCTGCTGCTCGACCCCGACGAGCTGCCGGGCCGCGCGGACGTCGAGATCGACGACGACGCGGACCTCCAGGAGCTGATCGCCCGGTTCGAGGAGGGGCCGTTCGCCGAGCGGGTGCCGCACGCGGTCGAGCCGTCGTTCGCGCTCGTGGTCGACGGGCAGGTGGTGCGTGGGCGGATCGATGCGGTCTACCGGGAGGACACCCCGGAGGGGGTGGGCTACCTCGTCGTGGACTGGAAGACCGGCCGCTCCGGCGAGGCGGACCCGCTGCAGCTGGCGATCTACCGCCAGGCGTGGGCGGAGCTGCAGGACGTGCCGCTGGCGCGGGTGCGGGCGGCGTTCTACTTCGTGCGCAGCGGACGCCTCGTGGAGCCGACCGACCTGCCGGGCCGTCAGGAGCTGGCGGCGCTGCTGCGGGTCTGAGGCCGGCCGGCGCCCGCGGCGAGCAGGCGCTGCACCGACCGCGCCGCCGTGCGCCCTGCGCGGTTCGCGCCGATCGTGCTGGCCGAGGGGCCGTAGCCGACGAGCTGCACCCGGGGGTCGTCCACGGCGGTGGTGCCGTCGAGCACGATGCCGCCGAGCGGTGAGCGTAGGTGGAGGGGCGCGAGGTGGGCGATCGCCGGGCGGAAGCCGGTTGCCCACAGGATCGCGTTGGCAGGCTCGAACGAGCCGTCGGGCATCCGCACCCCCTCGGGCTCGACCGCGGTGAACATCGGGTGCCGTTGGTAGGCGCCGAGCCGGGCGGCCTCCCGCTCCTGCGGACGCAGCAGCAGGCCGGTCACGCTGACCACGCTGGCCGGCGGCAGCCCGCGGCGCACGCGCTCCTCGACGAGCGCGACCACCTCCCGACCGACCTCGGGCGTGAAGTCGCCGGTGCGCCAGACCGGCGGGCGGCGCGTGACCCAGAGGGTGTCCGTCACCGGCGCCAGCTCACCGAGGTGCTGGACGGCCGAGGCGCCGCCACCGACCACGACCACGCGCCGGCCCCGGAAGTGCTCGGCGCCGGGGTAGCCCGCGGTGTGCCAGTGCTCGCCGTGGAAGCTCTCGACGCCCGGGTAGTGCGGCACGAACGGTCGTCGCCAGGTGCCGGTGGCGTTGACCAGGGCGCGCGTGGTCCACGACCGCTCACCGGCTCGCACCACGAGCAGGCCGTCGGGCCCGTCCTCGACGGCGTCGACCAGGACCGGCCGGACCACCGGCAGCTCGTGCTCGCGCTCGTAGGCGGCGAAGTACGCCGGCACGACCGTGTTCGCCCGCCCCGCCCCGTCGGACGGCGCGACCGAGTCCGGCAGCGCCGCCACACCGTGGACGTCGTGCATGGTGAGGGAGTCCCAGCGGTGCTGCCAAGCCCCGCCCGGTGCCTCGTCGGCGTCCAGGACGACGTGGTCGAGACCCAGCCGGCGCAGGTGGTACGACGTGGACAGGCCGGCCTGCCCGGCCCCGACCACCACCGCGTCGAGCGGCGCGTCGCGTGTGCTCACGCACGGCTCAACGCGGTGGTGGCCCCGGTTAGTCCGTCAGCCGGCGGTGGCGACGACCTCGTCGGGGGTGTGGGGCAGCTGGTGCGTGGCGGTGATGTCCCCGGTGCGCAGGTCCACGACGTGCAGGCGGTCGTGGGCCGGCTCGGTGACGTACGCGGTGCCGTCGACCACGCGCAGCGTCGGCCGGGGCTGCTGCCACTCCAGCGGCTCGCGCCATGCCTCGACGACGGGGATCGACCGGCTGACCTCGGCACTGCGGACGTCGACCACGTGCAGGGCGCCGTCGGTGCCGAGGACCAGCCCGTCGCCGTTCGGCATCCGGCCCAGCGAGCGGAAGGAGTAGCTCGTCGGCAGGTCCACCAGGCGCAACGAGGCGTCGCGGGTGTCGATCACCGACACCCGCGTCGGCCGCTCCAGCTCGGCGTCGGGGTCGCTCTTGTAGTCGCCGAGCACGAACGGCGAGCTCTCGTGGCCGGCCTGGTTGCCGATCCGGCCGTAGTCGTCGGGGCTCGGCACCTTCGTGATCTGCCGGCCGTCGATGACGAGGACCCCGTCCTCGCAGCCCACGACGGCCACGTCGCCCGCGAAGGCCTCGCCGTGGACCCCCGGGCAGTCGTCGCTCGCGGCGAGCTCGGCACCGGTCGAGGTGACCAGCCGGACGCCGGAGCGGGAGTCGGCGTCGCCGACGGTGTGGAGCAGGGTGCCGTCGGCCTCCTGGGCCGCGACGCCGTGGTGCGCCTCGGGCAGCTCGACGGTGTCGACCAGCGGGTCCTCGCCCTCGGCGATGCGGAACGGGTCGAGCACGGTGATGGTCCCGGTGCCGTCGTCGAAGAGGGTGGCCAGGCCGTCGTGGGCGACGACGTGCCCGGGTTCCTCGGCCGGCACGGTGACGTCCGTCAGGGCCGGGTCGGCGGTCCAGGAGTGGCCGTGGTCGCCGTGCGCCTCGGTCCAGCTGCCGAGGTCGAGGGCCGTGAAGGACCCGGCGGCGGAGACGAAGGCGTGCCGGCCGTCGCCCGCGGGATTGAGCCGCGCATAGCCCTCGACCGGCTGGTCGAGCAGGACGTCGCCCGACTCCGCGTCGACCACGAGCACCCCGCCGTCGTAGGAGACGGCGAGCCGAGGTTCGGGGCCGGCCGCCTCCGCCGCTGAGGGCGTCGGCTGGCTGGGGGACCCGGACGAAGCAGGAGCGGTCGAGGACTCCGAGGAGGGCGGAGCGGCCGGGGCGTCCTGGCCGCACGCGGCGAGAGCGGGGGCGAGGAGCAGGGGGAGTAGGACACGGATTCGCATGAGAATGATTCTCGACAGTAGTGAGAATGATTGTCAAACTCGATGGGTCGGCGAGCCGTGGATCGCGCGTCTAGGCTGGCGCCGTGACCTTCGTGCACGAGCGCTTGACCGTGGAACCGCACGACCGGGCAGGGGCGCTCCGCAAGGACGACGCCTGGCTTGCCGAGCAGTGGGCCGACCCGGAGACCCGGGTCCTCGTCGTCTCCGGGACCCGCGTGCGGGTCGAAGGCGGACGGGTGCCGTGGGTGCCACCCGCCGACGCTCCGGAGGGCGCCCGGGTGCTCCTCGGGCAACGCGGTGGCCGGACCTGGTTCGCCGTGATCGTCGGCTCGGCGCTGGCGCGCGGCGAGGAGGGCTGGTTGCCGCTGCGCGGGCTGTTGCCGGTCCTCGACGACGACCCGGCGGACGCGCCGATGCTGCTGCACGCCGTCGGGGTCGCGGAGTGGCACGCCGCCACCCGCCACTGTCCGCGCTGCGGTGGCTCGCTCGACCCCCGTGCCGCAGGGCACGAGCTCGTCTGCGTCGACTGCGGCCGGTCGCAGTTCCCGCGGATGGACCCGGCGGTCATCATGCTCGTGACCGCAGGGGAGCCGGGCTCCGACGACGAGCGGTGCCTGCTCGGGCGGCAGTCGGTGTGGCCGGAGGGGCGCTACTCGACGCTGGCCGGCTTCTGCGAGCCGGGGGAGACGCTCGAGGACGCCGTCCGCCGCGAGGTGGCCGAGGAGACCGGCGTGGCCGTCGGCGCGGTGGAGTACTTCGGCAACCAGCCGTGGCCGTTCCCCGCCAGCCTGATGCTGGGTTTCGTCGGCCGCGCGACCACGACGGCCATCACCGTCGACGAGGACGAGATCGAGGACGCCCGGTGGTTCACCCGCGCCGGGCTCCGCGCGCAGGCGGAGTCGGGCGAGGTGGTCCTGCCGGGGGGAGTCTCGATCAGCCGCTCGCTGATCGAGCACTGGTACGGCGGCTCGTTGCCCGGCCGCTGGTGACCGCCGGCGTCGGCCTGCCGACCGGGCGGCCCGCCTCAGGCCAGCGCGGCCAGCTTCTCCTTCACCTGCGCCAGCGACGGGTTGGTCATCGCGCTGCCGTCGGAGTAGACCAGCGTGGGCACCGTCTGGTTGCCGTTGTTCGCCGACTCGACGATCGCCGCGGCGTCGGGCTGCTGCTCGATGTCGACGATGTCGAAGGAGATCCCCTCCCGGTCGAGCTGGCTCTTGAGCCGGTGGCAGTAGCCGCACCACGGGGTCGTGTACATCGTGAACTGGCCGCTCATCTGGACTGTCGCCTCCGGCATCTAGGGTCTGGAACCGTCCGCTCCAACCACCGGTTCCCAGGAGTTGTTCCTCGATGACCCGCGCCGACGACCTGCTCGCCGCCCTCGACCCCGAGCAGCGTCGGGTCGCCGAGGCGCTGCGCGGACCGGTCCGGGTGCTGGCCGGTGCCGGCACGGGGAAGACCCGGGCGATCACGCACCGGATCGCCTACGGCGTGGCGACCGGCGTCTACGCCCCCACGGAGGTCCTGGCGGTCACCTTCACCACCCGCGCCGCCGGCGAGATGCGCGGCCGGCTGCGGGCGCTCGGCGCCGGCGGGGTGCAGGCGCGGACGTTCCACTCGGCCGCCCTGCGCCAGCTGCGGTACTTCTGGCCGCAGGTCCACGGGACCGAGCTCCCGTCCCTGGTGGAGTCGAAGATCGGGCTGCTGGCGACGGCGGCACGGCGCCGTCGGGTCCAGGCCGACCAGGCGCTGCTGCGCGACCTCGCCTCGGAGGTCGAGTGGGCGAAGGTGAGCAACGTCCAGCCCGACGACTACGCCCGGGTGGCGGCCGCGCGGGGCCGCACCGTCACGAACCTCGACGCCGAGACCGTGGGCCGGCTCTTCGGCAGCTACGAGGACGTCAAGCGCGAGGCCGGCCGGATGGACATGGAGGACGTCCTGCTGCTCAACGCCGGGCTGCTGGCCGAGGACGAACGGGTCGCCGCGCAGGTGCGCCGGCAGTACAAGTGGTTCGTCGTCGACGAGTTCCAGGACGTCTCGCCCCTCCAGTCCGCGCTGCTCGACCTGTGGCTCGGCGGGCGCCACGAGATCTGCGTCGTGGGCGACCCCGCGCAGACGATCTACTCCTTCGCCGGGGCCGACGCCGCCTACCTCCGCGAGTTCCCCGCCCAGCACCCCGGCACCACCTCCGTCGAGCTGGTGCGCAACTACCGGTCCACGCCGCAGGTCGTGGAGGCGGCCAACACCTTGCTGGCCGGCACCTCGAGCCAAGGGGTCGACCTGCGGGCGCAGCGTCCCGCCGGGCCGCAGGTCACCTACTCCGCGCGGCCCGACGAGGTGGCCGAGGCGGAGGACGTCGCCGCCCGCGTCCTCGCCCTGCGGTCGGCCGGCCGCCCGTTGGGCGAGATCGCGATCCTCTTCCGCATCAACGCCCAGTCCGAGGCGTTCGAGGAGGCGCTGGCCGCCCGCCGCATCCCGTACGTCGTCCGGGGCGCGGCCCGCTTCTTCGACCGGGCCGAGGTGCGCGAGGCCGTCACCCGCATCCGTGGGGCCGCCCGCTCCGGCGAGGGCGTGGGCGTCGTCGACACGGTGACCGGTGTCCTCGGCGGGATGGGCTGGACCGCCGAGGCGCCCTCGGCCCGTGGGCAGACCCGCGACCGCTGGGAGTCCTGGCAGGCGCTGGTCGACCAGGCCGGTGAGTTCGAGGCCGGCGGGGGGACGCTCGAGGCGTTCGTCGCCGATCTCGACCGCCGGGCCGCCGAGCAGCACGCCCCCGTGGCGGACGGCGTCACGCTGGCCACCTTCCACGCGGCCAAGGGCCTCGAGTGGGACTCGGTCTTCCTCTGCGGGCTCCAGGACGGCACGTTGCCCATCACCTACGCCGACACCCCGGCCGCGGTGGAGGAGGAGCGCCGACTGCTCTACGTCGGCATGACCCGGGCGCGGGTCGACCTCGCCCTCTCCTGGGCGATGGCCCGCCAGCCGGGCGGTCGGGCGGCGCGGAAGCCGTCGCGGTTCCTGACGCCGCTGCTCCCCGACGACGCGCGGACGCAGGACCAGCCGCGGCGGCGCAAGCTCGCCACCTGCCGGGAGTGCGGTGCGCCGCTGACCAGCGCGGTCGAGAAGAAGCGGGGCCGGTGCCACGACTGCCCGGCGTCGTACGACGAGGAGCTCTACGAGCGGCTCCGGGGCTGGCGCAAGGAGCGCGCCGACAGCGAGTCGGTGCCGGCGTTCGTGGTCTTCACCGACGCCACGCTCCAGCTCATCGCCGAGCAGAAGCCCCGCACGCCGGAGGCCCTCCTGCGGATCAGCGGTATAGGCAGGTCGAAGGTCGAGCGGTACGGCGAGGACGTCCTGGCGCTGGTCGGCTGAGCCGTTCCTGCAGGTCAGCACCGGCTTCTCGCCCCACGCGGGGAGGCGGCACCCGGTTGCCTCCGCAGCCGGTGCAAAAAATTCTCGGAAATGCCCGGTAATTCATTTGCCGCCCGCGGACGCGGGGCGATAACTTCCCTTCACCAGCCCAACGCGCACCACGGTCCTGACACGACCGGCGCCCGCACACCGGAGGAGGTGGACCCGTGAACAGCATGACGACGAACCAGATGGCTCTGTGCCCGTCTGGCTTTGCCCTGCCCGCGCGCGGCCACGCCTCCGCGACGGCCGCCTCCTCGGCCGTCGTGACGGTGGCCGTCACGGGCTCGCTGTCCGCCGCCGCGACCGCTGCTGCGTGGACCAAGGGCGATCTGCGCCTCGTTCCGGCGCGCATCCGGGGGACCAGTGCCTGGAGACCACCGATCTGCTGACCACCAGCAGCATCGGCAGCCTCCAGGCCGCGGAACCCGAGAACCGGGATCCGCGGCCTTTTCGTTTCCCCGGCCGCGGACGAACCCACCGACCCGCACCACCCGCGACGAAGGACTGGAAGGAGGTGAACACATGACTGCCAGCGTTCTCGACCGACCCCGTGCCGACGGGGCGAGTGCCGAGGAGCCGGGTGACGAGCCGAGCCTCGGCCGGCTGCACGACCGGGCCGCCGAGGTCGACCAGGAGCTCCTGCCCTGCCGGGCGAACAACCCCGAGCTCTGGTTCGCCGAGTCGCCCAGCGACGTGGAGCAGGCCAAGGCCCTGTGCCAGGGCTGCCCCGTCCGCTCCCTCTGCCTGGACGGCGCCCTGGAGCGGCGCGAGCCGTGGGGTGTCTGGGGCGGACAGCTCTTCCTGCAAGGCGTGGTGATCCCGCGCAAGCGCCCCCGGGGCCGGCCGCGCAAGACCGACGCCGCCTGACCGACCCGCACCACCAGCACCCCCGCACCACCGGCCCCACCCGCACCACCGACCAACCACGACGACACCCGAAGGACTCGCCATGATCCACCTCCATGCCGAGCTCGCCCGCGCGGACATGACCGCCCGGGTGGGCGACGCACAGCGCGCCGGCCGCTCCCGGCAGCTGGCCCGGGCCGTCCGACTGCACCGCAAGGCGGAGACCGCCGCGCAGCAGGCCCGGACCGCCATCGCGCGCACGCTCTGAGCACCGCGGCCGACCGGCCACCGACCCGACACCCGAAGGAGCCGAAGAGATGACCACCTCGATGACCCCCACCGACCTGACCCACCCGAGCACCGAGACCTGTTCTCTCCACGAAGCCCTGGCCCGTGCACAAATGCCCGGGCGCCTGGGAGAGGCGCACCCGTCCCGTCCGAGCACCGAGCGGACCTGGCCCGCGCGCCTGGGGCGTCGTGCGGAGCAGGCCGCCCACCAGGCGCGCCTCGCGTTGGCCAGGGCGCTGTGAGCCGGGGCCAGCACCGGCCACCGGTGCCCGTCCCGGGCTGAGCGGCTGGCCCGGTCCGTACGGAGCCCGGCGCGACCCGACGTCGCGCCGGGCTCCGCCGTGCCTGCGCCGAGACCGGCCGGACCGGCGCTACCGTCGGGGGGATGAGCGAGCCGGAGCAGCGACCCCGCACCTGCGACTGGTGCGGGCGACAGGAGAGCGACCTCGTCCGCAGCCTCAGCTGGACGACGGCGGTCGAACGCGACCGACCCCGGACCTTCTGCGACACCTGCTCGCGTGAGCACCTGCGCGCGATGGAGGGGAAGCTGGACAGCGACTCCTGGTGAGCACCCGCCGGGGAGGCCGGCCGCAGCGCCGGTGACGGCTCAGCCGGTCGCCTGGCGCAGGAAGTCGGCCCACCCGCACCCGCAGTGCGGGTGACGCGCGATCGACCGCGGCTCGGGGACGCCCGTCGGTCCGATGGCGAAGCAGGCGCCCCACGTCGTGGGTCGGTCGCCGTCGACCCAGGCCACCAGGTCACGGACGGCCCACGCCAGGGCCAGGGTGAGCGTGACCGGGTCCGGCGGTGGCGCGGCGGCGCGCGCCGCCTGCTCGACCACGAGCGCCCGTCGCGGGTCGCGCTCGCCCAGGTGCGCGTCGTCGCACCGCAGGCAGGGCGAGGCGCCCGGCGCGACGAACGGCCCGACGACACGTCCGCCACCTCGTCCGGAGACCACCAGGTGCGGCATGCCGTCGCGCATGCAGGCGTCGACCCGAGCGCGGGCCACCTCCCCGTGGGCGACCACGAGGTGGACGTCGCCCGTGCCCGTGGAGGCGGTGCCGAGCCCGGCGTCGCGCAGCAGCGTGCGGAGCGGGTCGTCGACACCGGCCGGCGCGTCCCAGGAGACCCGGGCCGCTGCTCGGGCGGCCAAGCGACGGGGAGCGTCGTCCCCGTGGCCGGCCCACGCCGCCTCGACGGTGGCGACGGGCGCGGCCGGCGGGGCCGCCCTCCCGCGATCGACGAGCGCGCCGGCGGCCGCCAGCGCTTGGATCACCCGCGACGTCGCCGGGCCGGCAGCGGGCTCCTCGCCGCGGCTCAGGGCATCGAGCACGCGGCGTACGTCGGGGTGGTCGGCCAGCACCACGCGGAGCGGTGGATCGATGCCGACCTGCAGGTGGCCGTCGTCGCGTCGTACGACGGCGAGGCCGGGGCGGAGCGAGCGGGGCATGCCCGCAGCCTCACACGAGGAGGCCCCAGCCGCCGGGGCTCTCCACAGGGCCATCGGACGCGCACGACGACCTGGGAGACGACTCCGGCGGCGCCCCCTCAGGGGGCGCCGCCGGTCAGTCGGGGACTGCGTGATCCGAGGCCGACTCGAGGGCCGACTCGAGCGTCAGCTCAGGCCTTGCCCAGGATCCGGTTGAGGTTGGTGCTGCAGACGGGGCAGGTCGCCTTGGCCATGCGGGTGCCCTTGTCGTTGACCTTGACCTCGCCCTCGGCCTCGCGCTTCTCCTTGCACTTGACGCAGTAGAACTCGCCGCTCCAGGTCTCCGCCATGACGGCCTCCTCGCTTCTTCTCACTTCGGTCGTCGCGACGGGGATCGTCGGATGGCCCGTCGGAGCCCGGGGGCGGTCGCCACCGGGCCGCTCCGACACTACGTCACCGCGCGCCGCGGCCGTGGGAGGCGTGCCGGGGCCGGGCGGCGGCTCAGTACTCTGCGCCCATGGCTGACCTCACCCACCTCCGCCTCGACCGCACCGACGACGGCGTGGCCGTGCTGACCCTGGACAACCCCGACATGCGCAACGCGATGTCGGACGAGATGACCGCCTCCTGGACGGCGGCGATCGACGAGCTCGCGGCCGACCGATCGGTGCGCGTGGTCGTCGTGACGGGGGAGGGGTCGGCGTTCTGCTCCGGTGGCAACACCGGCTGGATCGCCAGCGAGCCCGAGGCCTCGGTGGACTACCTGCGGACGCGGATGATGGCCTTCTACCGCGCCTGGCTCTCCATCCGCAGGCTGGAGGTCCCGACCATCGCCGCCGTCAACGGCGCCGCCATCGGTGCCGGCCTGTGCCTGGCGCTGGCCTGCGACCTCCGCTACGCCGCGCGGGGCGCCAAGCTCGGGGCACCGTTCGTCAAGCTCGGCATGCACGCCGGTATGGCCGGCACCTACCTGCTGCCCAACGTGGTCGGCGAGGCGCACGCCCGCGACCTGCTGCTGACCGGCCGCGTCGTCGAGGCCGACGAGGCGCTGGCGATGGGCATGGTCTCCCGCGTGATCGAGCCGGACGCCTTCCACGACGAGGTGCTCGCGACCGCCCGCGAGGTCGCCGCCACCGCGCCCATCGCGAGCCGGCTGACGAAGCTCGCCCTGATGGACGGCGGGCACCGCGACTTCGAGTCCTGCGTCCAGTGGGAGGCGATGGCGCAGCCGATCACCCTCGCCACCGCCGACCTGCAGGAGGGCATCCGCGCCAGCAAGGAGAAGCGGCGCCCGGTCTTCGTCGGCGAGTGACGCCGGGCCGTCCGCACGACGGCCAGATGGCGAGGCCCCCGGCCGGCGCTGGTGACACCCGCCTTCCCCTTGCGTGTGTCGAGCGCCGGCCCGGGGGCCTCGTCGGACCCCCACGCTAGGTTCGGGACGGACACCGGTCAACGGCACGCGGTCCACGCCTGTGGATGGCCCTGTGGATGACGCTGGGGACAGTGCCGCTGGACGGTGGATGGACCGGCCCCCGGAGGGGAGGGGCCTGTGGAGGAGCGGTCGTCGAACCACCGCAGGTCGCCGCTGACCAGCCGGGATGTCTGTCCACCGCCTGTGGACAACAATTGCCCAGATCCGATCGCGAGGAGGAGCCGCCGTGGGTGAGCCACCGACGTCGGGGGAGCCCTACACCGCCGGACCCGTGGCCGCGCTCCGACGCATCGCCTTCCTCCTCGAGCGGGCCCGGGAGGACACCTACAAGGTCAAGGCCTACCGAGGGGCCGCCGCGGCGATCCTGCCCCTGCCGGCCGCGGACGTCACGCGGATGGTCGAGGAGGGCACGCTGACCGACCTGCCCGGGGTCGGCACGTCGTCGGGCCGGGTGATCGCGGAGGCGGTGCGCGGCGAGACGCCTCGACGGCTCGCGGAGCTCGAGGCGGCGCACGCCGGGCCGCTCACCGACAGCGGCCACGACCTCCGTGCCGCCCTCCGCGGCGACCTCCACTCCCACTCCGACTGGTCCGACGGCGGTTCGCCGATCGAGGAGATGGCGATGACCGCGATGGAGCTCGGCCACGAGTACCTCGTGCTCACCGACCACTCCCCACGGCTCAAGGTCGCCCGGGGGCTGAGCGCCGAGCGGCTGACCCGGCAGCTCGGCGTGGTCGACGCCGTGAACGAGCACCTCGGCCCTTCGACAGGCTCAGGCCGAGCGGCCTTCACGCTGCTCAAGGGCATCGAGGTGGACATCCTCGACGACGGCGGGCTCGACCAGACCGAGGAGATGCTCGACCGGCTCGACGTGCGGGTGGCGAGCGTGCACTCCAAGCTGCGGATGGAGGCGTCCGCGATGACCCGGCGGATGGTCGCCGCCACCCGGAACCGGCACATGAACGTGCTGGGCCACTGCACCGGCCGCCTGGTGACCGGCGGCCGCGGCACCCGGCCTCCGTCGCAGTTCGACGCCCGCGCGGTCTTCGAGTCGTGCGCCGAGCACGACGTCGCGGTGGAGATCAACTCCCGCCCGGAGCGGCGCGACCCGCCCACCGAGCTGCTGGAGCTGGCCCGCGACCTCGGGTGCGTCTTCTCCATCGACAGCGACGCGCACGCGCCGGGCCAGCTGGACTTCCTCTGGTACGGCGCGGAGCGGGCGGCCGAGGCCGGCATCGAACCCGACCGGATCGTCAACACGTGGTCGAAGGAGCGCCTGCTGGAGTGGGCGAGGAAGTAGTTTTCCTCACATGGCGGATCACGCGGCGGTCGAGGTGCGCCGCTCCAAGCGGCGGCGCCGGACCGTCTCGGCGTACCGCGAGGGGGAGCGGATCGTCGTCCTGGTCCCTGCCAGCCTCTCCCGCCGGGAGGAGGAGGACTGGGTGGAGAAGATGGTCGCCCGCCTCGAGCGCTCCGAGCGCCGGCTGCGCCCGTCCGACGACGAGCTGATGGCCCGGGCCCTGGTCCTCAACGACCGCTACCTGGGCGGCATCGCGGTGCCCGAGTCGGTGCGCTGGGTCGCCAACCAGCACACCCGCTGGGGCTCCTGCAGCCCGGGGGACCGGGCGATCCGGCTCTCGGCGCGGCTGCAGGGCATGCCGGCGTGGGTGATCGACTACGTGATCGTCCACGAGCTCGCGCACCTCATCGAGGCCGGCCATGACGCCCGGTTCTGGGCCTGGGTGGAGCGTTACCCGCAGACCGAGCGGGCGAAGGGCTACCTGGAGGGCTGGTCCGCGGCGGCGCGGGTGGACCCGCCGTCGAGCGCGGACGCCGGCTGATCCGACCGCGACCCGGCGACCAGGGCTCCCTCGGCGAGCCGGACCAGGGCCAGCTCGACCAGGTCGGCGAGCTCCGGGTCCGGCAGGCCGGTCACCGGCCACCACCGCAGGTCGATCGACTCCTCGCTCACCTGGTGCACCGCGCCGGCGGGGGCCACGGCCAGGAACCGGACGTCGAGGTGGTGGACGGGACGGTCTGCGTCGTCCGTGGTCCCGCAGAACGGCACGGCGTGCTCGGAGAGGTGGACTGGTGCGTCGTCGACCACGAGCCCCTCGATGCCGGACTCCTCGGTGGCCTCCCGCAGCGCCGCGCCGGCGAGCGTGGTGTCACCGGGCTCGCAGTGGCCGCCGAGTTGGAACCACCGCTGCGCCTTGCCGTGCAGGGTGAGCAGCACGTGCTCCGCGCTGGCGTCGACGACCAGGGTGCTGGCCGTGACGTGGTCGGGCCGGCACGACCGGTCGAGGCCGTCGGGGTGGGCGCGCAGGTGGGCGACGTACCGCTCGCGAAGGGCCTCCTGGTCCGGCGTCGGGGCCACCCAGCGACCGAGCGTGCCGGTCGCGTCCGCGTGGAGCGTCACTCGTCGGGGTCGAGGAGCTTGCGCAGCTCGGCGTCGAAGTCCTCGTCGGTGAGCGCCTCGGGTGCCGCGGCGTCCTCGCGGAAGCCCAGCGGGTCGTCGAGGTCGGCGGCCGTGGGGAGCAGGTCGGGGTGCATCCACACGCCGTCGCGGGCCTCGACGCCCTGCCGCGTGCGCAGCGAGCCCCAGAGGGTGGAGGCGTCCCGCAGGCGCCGGGGCCGCAGCTCGAGGCCGACGAGCGAGGCGAAGGTCTGCTCGGCGGGTCCGCCCGCGGCGCGGCGGCGGCGGACCGCCTCCTGCATCTTCGCGGCGGCCGGCATCCGCTCCGCCGTGGCCTGGCCGACGACCTCGTCGACCCAGCCCTCGACGAGCGCCAGCACGGTCTCGAGCCGCTGCAGCGCCGCCTCCTGCTGCGGCGAGCGCGGCATGTCGAAGAGGCCGCCCTCGAGCAGCTGCTGCATCGACTCGGGGTTGGTCGGGTCGACGCCGCGCATCTGCTCCTCGATGCGGGCCTGGATGCCCTCGGCGTTGATCTCCACGCCGCGCGCGTAGTCGGTCACCGCGCCGATCACGTGCTCGCGGAGCCACGGGACGTGGGCGAAGAGGCGCTGGTGCGCGGCCTCGCGCAGCGCGAGGTAGAGCAGCACGTCGTCCTCGGTGACGTCGAGGCCCTCGGCGAAGCCGGCGATGTTGGCGGGCACCAGTGCCGCCCGTCCGGGCGTGGCGAGCGGGACACCGACGTCGGAGACGCTGAGCACCTCGCCGGCGAGCGCGCCGAGCGCCGAGCCCACCTGGGTCCCGAGCATCGCGCCCACGGCCTTGCCGAGCATGCCGATGATCGGCCCCGCCTGGGCCCGCGCCTCGGGCGGCAGCGCCTGGGCGATGCCCTGCGTCGACTGCAGCGCGACCGGCTCGACGAGCACCTTCCAGACGTCGACGGTGCCGACGAGCCACTCGGCGCGACTCCACGCCGTCGTCGAGGTGACCCCGGAGGGGAAGGAGGTGGTGGCGTCGAGCCAGTGGTCGGCGAGGCGGAGGGCGTCGGCGACGGCGTCCTTCTGCTTCTGCGTCGGGCTCGGGTCGGGCTGCGCCACGGCCTTGCGGGCGTTGTCGAGGGCCAGGTCCCAGTTGAGCGGGCCGTCGTAGGGCTGCATCATCGCCTGGATCTGGCCGAACAGCTGGCTCAGGTCGGGCATGCCGGGGACCCCGGCCGGGAAGCCTCCGGCGCCCCCGGAGAAGAACGCCTCGAAGGGTGTGCCGCGGAACGGGTTCTGGCCGTCGTCGGGGCGGTCCGCCGGGTCGTCGCTCATGGCCCCCACGGTACGCCGCCGCCCCAGCCCCTGTGGGCCGGTGGGCGGCCTGGTGGGCGGGCTGGTGGGCGGCCCGGTCGGCTGCGGTCTAGGGTCGCTCCATGGCCCATCCCGCCGTCAGGCTCGTCGGACTCCGCGACGTACCTCTCGACGTCGAGGAGGTGCTCGCCTCCCTGGACGACGACGCCGCCGGCGGCCTGGTCCTCTTCGTCGGCCGGGTGCGCGACCACGACGGCGGCAAGGGCGTGACCGGCCTCGACTACTCCGCCCACCCCACGGCGCTGGAGCGGCTGACGGCGGTGTGCGAGCGGGTGGCCGAGGCGCACGACGTGCACGGCGTGGCCGCGGTGCACCGGGTCGGCAGCCTCGCGATCGGCGACGCGGCCGTGGTGGTGGCCACCGCCTCCGCCCACCGGGGAACGGCGTTCGAGGCCTCCCGCGACCTCATCGACACCCTCAAGGCGGAGGTGCCGATCTGGAAGCACCAGCGCTTCGGCGACGGCACCGAGGAGTGGGTGGGATCGCCCTGACCGGACAGCCGGCCCGCGTGGCTCCGCTCGAGGGCGGCTCGCCGGTCCTAGCCTGGCTCCGTGGAGATCCTGCTGTGGCTCGTGCCGCCGGCCGTCGTGACGGTCGCAGCGATGGGCTGGGTCAGCTGGGCGGGTCGCGAGCGGCGCGGAGAGGTCGACCGGGACGTCGCCGTGCAGCGTCTGGCCGCCGCGCTGGAGCGCGAGCCGCGGGGAGGTGTCGTCCCCCGGCCGCCGAAGCCGGCCCGCGACGCTCGGGAGGACCGCAGCACCGGCGTCGCCGTACGCCCCTCGCGACGCGCGTCCTGAGCCGGCCTCCGTGGCGGCCGACCGGCCCGGCGGTGTCGCCGGGTGTCGCGGTGGTGTGTGCGGTGTTTTGGGGCAGGCCGCCAGCGGGTACGGCACCCGCACACGCGCCTTGTGGCCGGGTGAGACAGTTGCGCCATGACGCAGCGCACGATCGCGGCCCTCGTGGCGCTCCCGCTGGTGGTCGCCCTGCTCGTGGCCGCCGCCCGGGCGCCGCTGCCGTACGTCACCTACGAGCCCGGTCTCACGGTCGACGTGCTCGGTGAGACCGGTGGCCAGGAGATCGTCCAGGTCGACGGCGAGCAGACCTACCGCGACGGCGGCGAGCTGCGGATGACGACCGTCTTCGTCTCCCGCCCCAAGGCCGAGGTCAACCTCTTCGAGGTCATGGCCGACTGGATCAGCGACGAGGACGCGGTCTACCCCTACGACGCCGTCTACGACCGCGGCACCACCAACGAGGAGAGCGCGACCAGGGGGGCCATCGACATGGTCTCCTCCCAGGACGCCGCCACCGCGGTGGCCCTCACCGAGCTCGGCTACGACGTGGAGCCGGCCATCGAGGTGCTCTTCGTGACCGAGGGGACGCCGGCGGACGGCCGGCTCGAGCCCCGCGACCTGCTGCTGGAGGCGGGCGGTGAGCCGGTCGAGCGCGCGCAGGACGTGGTCGACGCGGTCAAGGCGGCCGGGGTCGGCGAGCCGGTCGAGTTCACGGTCCGCCGGGGCGGTGAGCGCCGGACGGTGCAGGTGGAGCCGGAGCAGGTCGACGGCGGGCCGCAGATCGGCATCCGGCTGGGCACCGGCTACACCTTCCCGTTCGAGGTCTCGGTGGACATCGACGACTCGATCGGCGGCCCCAGCGCCGGGCTGATGTTCTCCCTGGCCATCTACGACACGCTGACCGAGGGCTCGCTGACCGGTGGCGGCACGGTCGCCGGCACGGGCACCATCGACGTCGAGGGGAACGTCGGGCCGATCGGCGGCATCCAGCAGAAGATCGTCGGGGCCCGCGACGACGGCGCCGGGCTCTTCCTGGTGCCCCAGGAGAACTGCGCCGACGCCCTCGGCGCCCCGAACGGCGACATGCGGCTGGCCCGCGCCGACACCATGCACGACGCCGTCGAGGCCATCGAGGCCTGGGTCGACGACCCCGAGGGCGCCGAGCTGCCGAGCTGCGAGGAGGTCGCGTGACCGAGGTGCCCCACGAGCCCCCCACCCCCGAGGGGCTCCTCGACGACCTGGACGTCGACCCCGCGCTGGCGACGGCGGTGCTCGAGGTCGAGGCCCACCTCGCCGGCGACGGCTGGGACCAGCCGGCCCGGCTCTACGCGCTGGTCGACACCGGTGCGCTGGTGCGCCAGGAGCCGGTCCTGGCCGCGCAGATGGGGCTCGACGCCTCCTCGGAGGAGGGGTCGCTGACCGCGGTCGAGCAGGACCAGCTCCCGCCCGACGTGCCGCTGGAGCAGGTGCTCGAGACCATCGTGTGGCCGCACGGCGTCACGGGCTGCGTCGCGGTCGTCGAGCGGCTGGTGCTCCCGCCGGACGTGGACGGCCAGGTCCCCGAGGACCCCGCCGAGGCCGAGCAGTTCGCCTCGAACCACCCCGACCGCCAGGAGGTCCGCATCGTCGCGGGCGTCACGCGGGACGGCTCGACGTACTGCGCGCTGCGGCTGCGCGCGCACGACGACGACCAGTCGGTCGTCGGGGGCGCCGACCTGGTGCCCGGTCTGCTGAGGCTGCTGCAGGCCACGCTGGAGGAGACCACCGCCGGACCCGGCGGTGAGGACGGCATGACGGAGGAACACGCGTGAGCGACCTGTTCGACGACGACCCGCGGGACACCGCGCCGCCCGAGCGGGAGGTGCCGCGCCGTTCGCGTGCGCTGGTCATCACCGCGGTCGTGCTCGTCGTGGCCTTCTTCGGTCTCACGACGTTCGCGGCCTTCTACACCGACCGCCTCTGGTACCGCGGCGTCGGCTTCGGCTCCGTCTTCACCACGCTCTTCTGGACCCGGACCGGGCTCTTCCTGGTCTTCGGTGCCCTGATGGCGCTGGTCGTGGCGCTCAACGCGTGGCTGGCCTACCGCTACCGGCCGCTCTTCCGGCCGACCTCGCCCGAGCAGTCGAGCCTGGACCGCTACCGCGACGCGGTGACCCCGATCCGCACCTGGCTGCTGGTCGGCACCGCCGCGGTCCTGGGTCTCTTCGCCGGGACCTCGGGCGCGGGGGAGTGGCGCAGCTACCTGCTGTGGCGCAACGGAACCGCCTTCGGCACCGACGACCCGTACTTCTCCCGCGACATCGGCTTCTACGTCTTCGACCTGCCGTGGTTCCACTTCCTCGTCGACTTCACGATGGCGGTGGTCGTCATCTCGCTGCTGGCCGCGGCGGTGGTGCACTACCTGTACGGCGGCATCCGGCTGCAGGCGCCGCGGGACCGGCTCTCCGGCGCCGCGCAGGCGCAGCTCTCCGCGCTGCTCGGCGTCTTCGTGCTGGCGAAGGGTCTGGACTACTACCTCGACCGGTTCGACCTCGTCACCGGGTCGGGCGGACCGTTCACCGGCATGAGCTACACCGACGACCACGCCGTGCTGCCGGCCAAGAACATCCTGATGGGCATCGCGGTCGTCTGCGCGGTGCTGTTCTTCCTCAACATCTGGCGCCGGACCTGGCTGCTGCCCTCGATGGGCCTGGCCCTGCTCGCGCTCTCCGCGGTCCTGCTCGGCCTGATCTGGCCGGGCGCGGTCCAGCAGTTCCAGGTCAAGCCGTCCGAGGCGGACCGGGAGGAGCCCTACCTGAAGGCCAACATCGACGCGACCCGCGCGGCGTACGACGTGGAGGACGTCGAGGTGCAGGACTTCACCAGCACGCCGGCGTCCGACGCGACCGTGGCGAGCCTCGACGAGGAGACCTCCTCGATCCCGCTCGTCGACCCGCTGCTGGTCCGCGACGCGTTCGAGCAGAACCAGCAGGTGCGCGCCTACTACACCGTGGCCGACGTCCTCGACGTCGACCGGTACGACATCGAGGGGGAGGACCGGGCGCTGGTGCTCGGCGTCCGTGAGCTGGACACCTCCGGCATCCCCGACGGCGACCGGAACTGGTTGAACCTGCACACCGTCTACACCCACGGCAACGGGATCATCGCCGCCTACGCCAACCAGCGCCCCGAGGACAACGGCGCCCAGATCGACGTCGACGAGGCGGAGGGTGACGACGCGGGCATCGAGTGGGCGGAGGGCAACGGCGCCGGCCAGAACGACCTCACCGAAGCCACCGACGGGTTCGAGACGCGGGTCTACTACGGCGAGATGAGCCCGGAGTACTCCATCGTGGGCAAGCCGAGCGAGGACGCCCCCGACATCGAGCTGAACCTGCCCACCGGTGGGGAGGACGCGGGTGCGACGACCACGACGTACGAGGCGGATGGCGACGTCGCCGTCGGCGGCTTCTTCAACCAGCTGATGTACGCCGTCAAGTACGGCGAGCCGAACTTCCTGCTCTCGGACCGGGTCAACGAGAACAGCCGGATCCTCTACGACCGGCGTCCGCGGGAGCGGGTGCAGAAGGTCGCCCCGTGGCTGACCGTCGACGCCGACCCGTACCCGGCCGTGGTCGACGGGCGGATCCTGTGGATCCTCGACGGCTACACCACCACCGACCGCTACCCGCAGGCCGAGCGCGAGTCGCTGGACACGATGACCGACGACGCGCTCGACACTCCCGGCGCGCTGCGGACGATCCCCACCGACGAGATCAACTACATGCGCAACGCGGTCAAGGCCACGGTCGACGCCTACACCGGCGAGGTGACCATCTACGCCTGGGACGAGGAAGACCCGCTGCTGGAGGCGTGGAGCAACGCCTTCCCCGGCACCGTGACGCCGCGTGCGCAGATCCCCGAGTCGCTGATGGAGCACCTGCGCTACCCCGAGGACCTCTTCAAGGTCCAGCGCTACCAGTACGCGCGCTACCACGTCACCGACCCCCGGGACTTCTACCAGGCGAACAACCGCTGGGAGGTCCCGGAGGACCCGTACACCGAGAACCGGCTGCAGCCGCCGTACCGGCTCTTCGTCGACCAGCCGGGCGACGACGCACAGGACGAGCAGTTCTCGCTGACCTCGGTCTTCGTGCCGTACCAGAAGAACAACCTGGCGGCGTTCGTGTCGGTCAACGGCGACGCGACCAGCGAGGACTACGGCGAGATGCGGGTGCTGGAGCTGCCCAACGAGCAGACCCCCGGACCGGGTCAGGTGGCCAACCAGTTCGCCTCCGACCCTGACGTGGCCGACCAGCTCGCGCAGTTCAACCGCTCGGGCGCCCGCCCGGTCTACGGCAACCTGCTGACGCTGCCGATCGGCGAGGGGCTGATGTACGTCCAGCCCGTCTACGCCACCCGTGAGCTCTCGGACTCGAGCTTCCCGATCCTGCGGTACGTGCTGGTCAAGTACGGCGACGACATCGCCTACGGCCCGACGCTGCGGGACGCGCTCGCGAGCCTGCTCGGCGTCTCCGGCGACTCGGGAGGCTCCGTCGACGAGCCCTCGCCGGGTGGCGGCGGCGATGGCGGTGACGAGGGCGGCGAGCTCACCGGCACCCGCGCGGAGCGGATCCGGCAGCTGCTGAGCACGGCCGAGACGGCGTTCGCCACTGCGCGCGAGGCGCTGCAGGACGGGGACCTCGCGGAGTACCAGCGCCAGGTCGACCGCGCCGAGCGGGCGATCGCCGACGCCGTCGAGCTGTCCGGGCAGTCGGGTGAGGTGACCGACCAGGGCGACGAGGGCGACGCCGGGAGCGGCGCCACGGACGAGGCGGACCCGGCCGCCGAGTAGGCCGGACACGGTCGGGGGACCCCCGATTTGTGTGGCTCCACCCCGTGTCGTAACGTTGGGTTCACCGACGCGGGGTGGAGCAGCTCGGTAGCTCGCTGGGCTCATAACCCAGAGGTCGCAGGTTCAAATCCTGCCCCCGCTACAAGGCTCAGGCCCGGATCTTCACGGATCCGGGCCTGATTGCTTTCCGGAGCGTTCCTCGCCGGTTACCTACTTCTTCGGCGGCTTCGGGGGCTTGGCCTGCGCCCGCGCGACGGCGGGCGCGACCCAGGCGTCGAGGGCGGCGTCGTCCGGTAGGTCCGCCGCAGCGACCAGGACCACGCCGCCCATGGTGCGCTCGCCCATCGTCGCCCGACGAGCGCCGTTCGCGAGCGCCGCCTCGATCCCGTCCTGGCCGACGTGCACCATCAGGTCGTCCTCGCCCGTGCCGACGGCCATGTGGGTGTTCACCGTCCAGCAGAGCCCGCCGAACATCTTGATCTCCCGGTGGTCCGTCGGCCCGGCTGCGGCCTCGACGGCCGCACGGATCCGGTCGGCCAGGGCTTCGTCGTACGTCATCCACGGCTCCCGCCAGCGTCGGAGCCGTCAGGCTAGCGGGGCACGCTCCAACGCGGCCACCAGCACGTCGACGTCGTCGTGGCTGAAGACCAGCGGCGGCCGGATCTTGAGCGTGGCCCGGTGGCGACCGGTGCGTCCGATGAGGACGCCGTGCTCCCGCATCCCCTCGACGATCGTGCTGGCACGCTCCGCGTCAGGTCGCCCGGACGCCGGGTCGACGACGTCGACGGCCAGCGCCAGCCCCCAGCCTCGGGTCGCCCCGAGGTCGGCGCGGCCACGCGCGACCTCGCGCAGCGCCTCGAGCAGTCGTGCGCCGACGGTGGCTGCCCGATCGACGAGCTGCTCCTCCTCGATGGTCCGCAGCACCGCGAGGGCAGCGGCGCACGCGGCGGTGCTCCCGCCGAAGGTGCTGAAGTAGTCGGTGCCCTCGACGAACGGGTCGACCAGCGCGGCCGGGCCCATGACGGCCGCCACCGGGTAGCCGTTGCCCATCGGCTTGCCCACGGTGACGAGGTCGGCCGGCACGTCACCGGCCACGAAGCTCCAGAGGTGGTCACCGGTGCGGCCGTGTCCGGCCTGCACCTCGTCGGCGACGTACAGTCCGCCGGCCCCGTGGACGGCGGCCGCAGCCGCGCGTGTCCACTCGTGCTCGGGCCCGAGCACCCCGTCGCTGGTGAAGACGCCGTCGACCAGCATGGCGGCCAGACCGTGGCCGGACTCCGCGAGGTCGCGCGCGGCGGCGACGACCGCGGCGGGGTCGGCCGACGGTGGCCGGACCAGGCGGATGTGGGCCGGCGGGGCGGTGTCGAGCCAGCCTTCGGGGGAGAAGGCCCAGCTGGCCTCGGTGACGCCGTGGTAGGCCCACTCGGTGGCGATGCCGCCCGAGGCCCCCGTGGCGTGCCGGGCGATCCGCCAGGCCAGGTCGTTGGCCTCGCTCCCGGAGTTCACGAGCAGGACGCGGTCGAAGCGCTCCGGCACCGTCGCCAGCAGCCGCTCCGCGAGCTCGACCGGGGCGTCCTGGAGATAGCGGCTGTTGGTGTTGAGAGCGGCGAGCTGTGCGCTCACCGCCGCGACCACGCCGGGATGCGCGTGACCGACGACGGGAACGTTGTTGTAGGCGTCGAGATAGCGCCGTCCGTCCGCAGCCTCGAGCATCACCCCCGCGCCGCGGACCAGGTGCAACGGTCGGTCGTAGCTGAGCTGCTGGGCGCCGAACGCCCGTTCCCGAGCGGCCGCCAGTGCCGCCGTCGTCCGTCCGGAGCGCGGCAGGGGTCGTGCGAGGTGGCGTGTGAGGTCGTCCAGCCCCGTGCTCAGCATCGTCTCCAGGCACCGGTACGCCGCGTCGTCGATCTCGGGGGCCCAACCCTGCTCCCGGGTCCGCCACGCCGTGATGAGGACGGTGGCGGCGTAGCGGCCGGCGACCAGGTCGGCCACCAGCCCGAACTCCTCCGGCTCGAGCGGCGTGACGGCGTGGTAGCCCGCGACCACCTCCGCCGCGAGCTCCAGCCCGTCCGTGCGCTCACCGAGGAGGTCGGCCGTCGCGACCGCAAGGTCGCAGACCAGCGCCGTGTGGGTGAGGTCTCCGAAGTCGGTGATGCCGGTCAGGCGGAGCGCCTCGTCGACGAGCACGTTGGTCGGCGCGAGGTCGTTGTGCACGACCTGGGCGCGCAACCGGGGAAGCACGGGCGTGACCCGCTGCTCGAACCGGTCGAGCACGGCCTGCACGGCCGGTCGCCGTTCGGCTGCGACCGCGGGGAGCCAGGGTCGCAGCAGCGGCAGCCGCTTGAGGTCCCACGTGAGGGGCTGGGTCGCGGACGGGTGCGCGAAGCCCCGCAGGGCGCGGCCCAGCCGCGCGCTCGTGCGCCCCCACTCCCGCAGGTGCGCGACGTCCAGCTCGTCGGGCTCGGGGTGCCGGCCGTCGAGCCAGGTCATCACCCAGGCGTACGAGAGGCGACCGTCGCGGCCGGTCAGCCGCACCCACGGTCGGCCGTCCCTGGTGGTGACGACGCCGGCGACGGGCAGCCCGGGGTCGACCGCTCGGAGGTGCTGCAGCGCCGAGGCCTGCAGGTCGAGCACTGCCTCGGCGTCGGCCGGGTTGTGCACCTTGAGCAGGTGGCGCCCGCTGCTGCCGTCCAGCCGGAAGTTCCGGTCGCGTTCACCGTGGAGGGGCGTGAGGTTGCCGGCGAGGCCCCAGTGCTCCTCCACCGAGGCACGGAGTGCGTCGAGGTCCAGGTCGGGCCCGGGGACGGTGAGCGGGTCGTCGGAGATCGAGTGCACGGAGGCCATCCTGCTGCACGACAGGCGTGGCGCGCCGCCCGCCGAGGGGCCGGATGCCCCGCAGCTCGCGGGGCATCCGGATCACGGTGTGGCGCCGGTGGTTCACCCAGCCGGGTCAGGCCTGGGCGTAGGCGACCGCGACGTCGAGGACCCACGTGACGCCGTACGGGTCGGTGGCCATGCCGTAGAGCGGCGCCCACCCCGCCGGCGCCAGGGGCGTGACGACCGTCGAGCCGGCCACGGCGGTGAGCCGCTCCCAGTAGCCGGTGATCTCGTCCGGGTCCGACCCGCGGACCGAGACGAAGTACGGCGCGACGCCGGGCTCGAGCGGACGCTCGCTCGGGACGTCGTAGGCCATGACGTGGAAGCCGGCGTCGGAGCGGACCTGGCCCCACATGACCTGGTCGGCCTCGGCCGGGTCGGTCGCGCTGCCGGCGTCGCCGTAGGTCACGGCGGTGACCTCCCCGCCGAAGACGGAGCGGTAGAGCTCCAGGGCCTCGCGCGCGGTCCCGCGCAGGTTGACGTGGGTGACGGTCTCGATGCTCATGCTGGTTCTCCTGAGTGATGGGGCTGGTGACCGGGCGGGTTCGCCCGGTGACCAGCACTGTGGACGAGGTAGAGGACAGGATGTGTCCTGTTCTCGTGGGATGCTCGGAACCATGACGACCACCTCCTCGCGGCTGCTGTCGCTGCTCTCGCTGCTCCAGATGCGGCGCGACTGGCCCGGCGAGGTGCTGGCCGAGCGCCTGGCGGTCAGCCCGCGCACCGTCCGGCGCGACGTCGACCGGCTCCGCGAGCTCGGCTACCGGATCGAGGCCGTCAAGGGTCCCGACGGCGGTTACCGGCTCGACGCCGGCGCGGACCTGCCGCCGATGCTCTTCGACGACGAGCAGGCCGTCGCCCTGGCGATCGGCCTCCAGCTGGCCACGACGGCCGGCGCGGGGGTCGAGGAGGCCGCGCTGCGAGCACTGACGACGCTGCGACAGGTGATGCCGCCTCGGATCCGGCACCGGGTCGACGCGGTCCCGGTCGTCGCCGTGCGGCCACCCGGCAACGACGCAGAGGTGGACGTCGAGGTGCTCACGGCGGTCGGGGCCGCGATCCGCGCCGGCGAGGTGCTCCGGCTCGACTACGGCCCGGTCGACGCCCCGGCCGACGGCGCCCCGACGGCCGGTGACGGCCCACGGCACGTCGAGCCGCACCACCTCGCCGCCTGGCGAGGGCGGTGGTACCTCGTCTGCTGGGACCTCGGCCGGGCGGACTGGCGCACGCTGCGGGTCGACCGGGTGCGGCCCCGCACCCCGAACGGGCCGCGCTTCGTGCCACGCGAGCTGCCCGGCGGGGACGTGGCGACGTTCCTGGTCGGCCGGTTCCGCGGTGCCGACCAGGACGGTGGCGGGGAGAACACGGCGCGCTGGCCGTGCCGGGGCCACGCCGTCCTCGAGCTGCCCGCCGCGGAGGTCCGCCCCTACGTGGGCGACGGCGTGGTCGAGGTCCTGGACGCCGGCCGGTGCCGCGTGAGCCTGGGGTCCTGGTCGTGGAACGGGCTCGCGGCGAACCTCTTGCGGTTCGACGCCGGCATCGAGGTCCTGGGACCTCACGAGCTCGTCGAGGCGTTCGCGCGGATCGCCGACCGCAGTGCGGCTGCGGCGACGCCCTCAGCACCGGATTCCGAGCCGCTTTCGTGACGATCGTCCGGAACGGCGGTGCAGGCCGCATACTCGAGGGTGATGACCTCCTCACCGCGGCCGAAGCGCCGCCACCTCGCCAGCAGCCCGTTCCAGCCCGAGCCCGACCTGGTCGTCGAGCAGTACGAGCGCGGCGACCGGGTCTCCCACGACCTCCACGGCCTCGGGTCCGTCACCGCGGCCGACGCCCACGGGGTCACCGTGGACTTCGGTGGGAAGGTGCTGCGGGTGACCAGCCCGTTCGCCAAGATGGAGAAGCTCTGAGGGACCGGCTGCGGTCCTTCCTCGGGACAGGAGTTCGACATGGTGGCGAGCCGGTCCGCCCGTGAGCGGAAGGCCGCCGTGGAGGCGGGCCCGCTGGCGCGGGTGAAGATCGACGTCGGCGCGGACCAGCAGTTCGTCTACAAGGTCAGCTGTTCCACCTGCACCGCGAAGGGCCACCGCCCGTGGTCGACGTACCGCCCCGGCGGCGACAACGGCTTCATGGCGGCGATGGACCGGTGGACGTTCCACCTGGACGCCCAGCACCCCGGCGCCGAGGCGCCGTGCCTGGCGTACCTGCCCGAGGCGCAGCGCCGGCTGCACGAGCGCCGGGAGCAGCGCGAGACGGGTTCGACCGCCGAAGCCCGGAGCGACGGCTGAGGGACGGTTGGGGAACGGCTGGGGGATGGCCGGCGCACGCCGCGGGCACCGTCCCGGACGTGTTCACCGACCAGCCGGGCGACTCGCCGCTGACCGACGTCCCGTCCGACTACGACGGCGGGGGAGCGGGGCGTTGGTTCGTGCTGCCCGACGGCCCTGATGCCGGCCGGCGGCTGTACTTCTGGGAGCGCACGTACGGCGAGGGGCCCGGCCCCGTCGTCCTGCTGGTGCACGGCAACCCGGAGTGCTCCTACACGTTCCGGCACGTCGTCGAGCGCCTCGACGGGGCAGGCCTGCCTGCCGGGACCAGGGTCGTCGCCGTGGACCACCTGGGGTTCGGTCGCTCGGACCAGGCCGGCTTCGAGATGGTCGACATGCACCACGCCGCGAACCTGCGCAGCCTCGTGCGAGCGCTCGACCTGCGCGGCATCACCCTGGTCGTCCACGACTGGGGCGGCCCGATCGGCATCGGGGCCCTGCTCGAGGACGCGGACCGGGTGAGCGGGCTGGTGGTGCTCAACAGCACGGTCTTCCCGATCCCCGCCGAGGGGCCGACGTACGAGAGCTATCCGTCGCCTCTGCTGCCGTGGGCGCGGACGCCGGTGCTCGTGCCCGACCGGTTCTGGGGCGCGATGGCCGCCGCCGTGGTGACCATGCCGACCACCGGGGCCGCCGGCCTGGTGGCCGCAGGGCGCCGGATCGCCGCGCAGCTGAGGCCGGGCGGCGGCACGCCGGTCGAGGCGGTCTTCCGTCGTCAGCTCGCGTCGACGAGGAACGCCCGCAGCTCCAAGCGCATGGTGCGGCAGACGCCGGTGTGGGGGCACGGCTACTCCTACGACGAGCCGCGGCTCGGCCGCCAGGACAACACCTCCTTCTACCGCGGCATCCAGGAGCGGCTCGGCGCGGCCTGGGGTCCACACGGGTCAGACATTCCGGTGGCGGCGGTGTTCGGGGCCTGGGACCCGCTCGCGAAGCCCGGCGTCCTCGCCCAGTGGGCCGAGGCGCTGCCCCGGGTGCGTGACGACACGACGGTGCTCGACGGTGTCTCGCACTTCGTCGAGGAGCACCGCCCCGCCGAGGTGGCGGAGGCGGTCACCCGCGTGCTGCGCGCACGCTGACGGCGCTCGCTGCTCCCCCGGAGACGCGCCCGGATCGGTCGGGCCCTCGGTGCAACCGATCCGGCCGACGTCTCGTTTGAACGGACATGGGACGAGACCCCGCCGACGACGCGGCGTTCACCGAGTTCGCGGCCGCCGCGCGGTCCAGGCTGCGGAGCACGGCGTACCTGCTGTGCGGCGACTGGGACCGCGCTTCCGACCACGTGCAGGAGGGACTCCTGCGGGTCTACGTCGCGTGGCCCCGGCTGGCCCGGCGCGGCGGCGAGATCGCCTACGCCCGCAAGGCGGTGGTCAGCGCGTTCCTGGACGCCAGCCGGAAGCGGTCGAGCAGCGAGCGCCCCGAGCCGGCCCTGCGCGACCGTGCCTCGGAGGAGGACCTGGCCTCGGCCGTCGCCGACCGGGCCGCGCTCCTGTCGGCCCTGGGACGGCTGCCCCGCCGCCAGCGCGCCTGCGTGGTGCTCCGCTTCTTCGAGGAGCTCGACGTCCGGGAGACCGCCGCCGCGCTCGGGTGCAGCGAGGGCACCGTCAAGAGCCAGACCTCCCGGGCGCTCGCCTCGCTGCGCGCCATGTTCGAGAACGACGTCCGCGACGAGCTCGTCGTGGCAGGAGAGGGGAGCACGACGTGGTGAAGGACCTGCAGGAGCTGATGCACCAGAGCGTCGCCGCGCCGCCGCCCGACCGGCTCGACGTGTCGGACCTCGTGCGCGAGGGGCGCCGGCGCGCACGCCGCCGCCGCACCGCCGCCGTCGGCGGTGTCGGCGCGGTGGCCGCCGCCGTGGCGGCCGTCGCCGTCACCGCGATCGTCTGGCCGCAGGACCTGGGGACCGGCGACGACGGGACGGCCGGCCGGCCGCCTGCCCCCGACGCCCCCACCCTGCGGCTGAGCGACGCCGAGCGAGCCGTCGAGGGGCGCGACCTGCAGGTGCTCACGTCGTACACCAACGAGAACCTGAACCGGGACAACGGCCAGTACTTCGACGGCGTCACCGCGGACGGGATGGTGCTGTTCCGCGACGGCCCGCGCGCCGACCAGCCGCGACCGCGCTTCGCGCTCCTGGAGCCCACCACCGGGGAGAAGGAGTGGCTGCCCGACCTGCCGGCCAACCCTAGCCAGACGTGGCCGGTCGAGCTGGGACGCGACCGGTTGGTCCTCCTCGCCGGCCAGGGCGGCATGCAGGGGAAGCTGGTCGCCCACGTCTACGACCGGCGGGCCCGCCAGTGGGTCTCCACGTCGTGGCCGGAGCTGCCGGGACTCGACTACCCGGACGGCACGGTCGGGCCCGACGGCCGGCTCTACGTCCGTGCCCCCGCCTCGCGGGGGCGGCCGCCCGCCGGTGGTTGGCCGATCGGGGAGGACGGCGAGGCCGACGACGCGGACGCCGAGGGCGACACCTACGACCTGTGGTCGGTCTCGCTGACCGACGGCTCCGATGCCCGCGACGAGCAGCTCAGCGTCGGTGAGGTCGCCTTCACCGAGGACTCGCTGATCTGGACCGACCGGACCAACGGCGACCCGGGTGCGGTGCACGTCAGGAACCTGGCGACCGGCGAGGAGGACGCGTTCGACCCCCGCACCGGTGAGCGGTGCAACCTCCTGAGCTTCGGCGCCTTCGGCGACCGGGTGGTGCTGGGCCAGTACTGCGGGACCTATGACGGTGGCGTCCGCGACGACCGGGTCCAGGTCCTCAGCACCGACGGCGAGCAGGTCGTGACCGTCCAGGACAGCGGCCTCGACGGTGGCCTGGCCACCGCCGGCACGAGCGGCGCCGGCGGGGTGGTGAGCGTGACGGTGCACGAGGGCCAGCATGCCGGCGCCTACGCCTACGACCTCGCCACCGGCCGGTTCCTCCGCCTCAGCGATGCAGTGTCGATGTGGGGTCTCGGCGGCCCCGTCCCCGAGGGTCAGGTCCTGTGGCACACGCCGACCAACCAGCGCCGGGGCGCCACCCAGTGGCTGGGCCGCCTGGTCCGCTGAGCGCGCCGTCGGCCTCGGTGACTCAGTCCGCGCGCCGGCGCAGGGCCAGCACGGCGGTGTCGTCGGCGGCGCCGTCCCCGCGCATGGCCTCCAGGGTGCGGGCGATCAGGTCCGGCAGCGGCCGGTCGACCAGCGGTGCGACGGTGTCGGCGAGCCGCTGCAGCCCCGTGTCGACGGCCTCGCCCCGCCGCTCGACCAGGCCGTCGGTGTAGCACAGCAGCGTGGCGCCCGGCGGCACGGTGAAGCTGGTCGGCTCGTACGACTCGGTGCCGAGGCCGAGCGGGGGGCCCGCGGCCACGGGCACGAAGGAGGTCGTCGTGCCGGTCACGAGCAGCGGAGGCGGATGGCCGGCGCTCACCACGGTCACCTCGCCCGTACGGCGGTCGGCCGTCCCGACGAGGACGGTGACGATGTGGCCGTCCTCGAGGACGTCGAACTGCCGGGAGCAGCGCTCGAGCGCCGTCCGGGGGTCGTGTCCCTCGACGAGGTACGCCCGGATGGTGAACCGGGCGCGGGCCATCTCGGCGACGGCCTCGATGCCGTGACCGGACACGTCCCCGACGACGAAGGCGAAGCGGTCGTCGTCGAGCTGGACCACGCTGTACCAGTCGCCGCCGATGTCGATGCCCGTCGCGCCGGCGACGTACTCGGCGGCCACCTCCATCCCGGGGAGGTCAGGTGCGGCGTGGGGGAGGAGCGCGCGTTGCAGCGCGACGAAGAGCTCCCGCTGGTCGGCGTAGAGGGAGTCGACGCGCTCGTAGAGGTCGCGGATCGTCCTCGTGTCGGCCTCCGCGGTGGTGCGTGCGCGGGTGAGCGCAGCGGCCACCAGCGCAGCGGCGGAGGTGAGCAGCAGGCCGCCGAGGAGGAGCAGCAGCCCGAGGCGCCGGCTGAGCGGGCTGCCGAGGTGGTCGCGGGCGGACGTCGCGAGGGTGAGGACCTGGTCGCCGAAGGGCACGGTCGTCCGGTAGGTGATGTCGCCGGCCAGCGGAAGCTCCGCCGGGTCGACGTTGGTCGTCGTCATCGCCTCCGTACGCGGCTCCTCGCCGAGGTAGATCGCGTAGTCGAGGCCCGCATAGGCCACGTCCCTGTCGATCGGAGCGCGCCGGTCAGCGGGGATGGCTCGCTCGGTGTAGACGACGAGGCGGGCGGCGCGGTCGGCGAACGCGTAGCCGATCCGGAGCCGGTCACCGACCTCCAGCCGGCGGACCACCGTCGTGTCGCGCGACCAGGCGTCGCCCAGCACCTCACGCATCGCCGGCTCGTCGGGGCGGAGGATCGTCGGAGCGCCGAGGGTGGCGAAGACCCCTGCGTCTGCTCCGCCTGCTCCGGGCCGCACGCGCCAGAGCTGGGCCGAGACGAACGTGCGGTCGCGGCCGACGTCCTCGCCGAGCAATCGAGCGGCGATCCGGGCGCCCCGCGGCCCGCCGTCGAGCGTGTGGTTCACCGTGACCGCCGTGCGCAGCGGCTCCTCGATCGCGGCGACGGCAGCCTTCAGGACCGACGCCGCCTGCTCGGTGCGGATCTCCAGCAGTCGCCGCTCGGTGCTCTCGTGGACCCGGGAGGCGGTGAGAGCCGCGGCCGCGGTCGTGACGACGCCGAGCACGCAGACGGCGACGACCAGCCACACCGCACGGGAACGTGCCCTCACCAGTGGCCTCCTGCCGTGTGCGGCGCGGGGTCGCGCGGCCGCACGACCGGGCGTGGGCTCGCGTGATCTTTTCACCTGCGGGGCCCACCCGGAACACCGGACCCGCATCGCCCGGCAGCTGAGGCGGTACCGGGCCGCACATGTCCGGACCCAACACCTCGATGGTCCCGCGCGGGGAGCCGCGTGGCAGCGCCTCCCGGCTCTTCTCCGGCGCCGACCACGGCCGGTGGCGGCCGGAATGGACTCCTGAGCGGCCGTGCCTCTACTGGTACCTCACCTTCGACGTCGCCGACGTCCACCGGTTTCGGCCACCGGCCCTCGTGGAGGCTCTGGCGCGACGGCCCTGGCTGGACGTCGTGCCACCGCGCTGGTGGCACATGACGCTCTGCGACGTCGGCTTCGCGGAGGCCGTCGGCGATGCCGCGGTCGACGCCGTCGTCGCGTCCGTGGGCGACCTCGTGCGTCCGTCGGAGCCGCTGAACCTCGAGCTGGGGCCCGCGGTCGCGCTGCGCAGCGCCGTCACGCTGGCGGGAGGCCCGTTCGGCCGGGTCCGGGACCTGCAGCGGTCCGTCCGGCACGCCACCGAGGAGGTGACGCAGCCGGACCGGTCACCGGCGCACCCGCTGGAGTTCTGGCCGCACGTGAGCCTGGGCTACGCCAACACGGACGTGCCCGGCCACGAGGTCCTCGACCTGCTCGCCGAGCTCGGCGGCGCCGGCGGCACGGTGCCGGTGGCGGCATTGACGCTGGCGCGGGTCGTACGCCGGGGCGGTCACTACGAGTGGACGGTCGTCTCCGAGGTGCCCCTCGGAGACGACCGGTCCGCCCGGGGCGTCAGCGCGGGTACTGCTCGACCCGCGTGGTGACCACCAGGTTCTGCAGCACGACCTCGGGCGGGAGGGTCACCGCGGTGCGGATGAGCCCGGCGACGATGGCGGGGTCCATCATCTTCTCCTCGGGCAGGCCCCACTGGTCCATCATCGGCGTGGCCATCGCGGCCGGGTTGATCGCGCTGACCCGCGCGGGCCACCCGCGCTCGCGGGCCTCGGTCTGCATCACCTCAGTCAGCTTCAGGACCGCGGCCTTGGAGGAGTTGTAGGCGCCCGCTCCGGCCCCCACTGTGAGGGCGCTGATCGAGACGACGCAGACGATGTCGCCGATCGCGGAGACCTCCGCACCCTCACGGACCTGCTGCAGGTGCCGGACGAAGGCCCGGCTGAGGTACATCGGCCCGTGCAGGTTGACGGCGAAGACGCCGTGCCACTGGTCGTCGTCGACGTCGACCAGGTCGGCACCGCGGTCGGTCCCGGCGTTGTTGACCAGGCAGTCGAACGCCGCGCCGTGCGCCTTCGAGGCCTCGGCGATCGCCTGGTCGACCGCCTGCCGGTCGGTGATGTCGAGGGTCAGCGCCTCCGCGGAGCCGGCCGCCTCCGAGGCGCCGATGGCCTCCGCCGTGCGTGCAGCGCCCTCGGCGTTCACGTCGGCGACCAGCACGTGCGCGCCCTGCTCGGCGAAGTCGCGGCAGACCGCCGCGCCCAGGCCGCTCCCGCCGCCGGTCACCAGCGCCACCCGTCCCTGCATCTGTCCTGCCACGTACTCCTCCTCGCATCGACGACGGCCGCGGTCGTCGCGGCGTCCTGGCGCGGGGTACCCATCCGCCGGGGGATGACTCGTCCGGACGGCGCAAGGGGGGGGGCGAGCACCCTCGGGCGAGAGGGTCAGTCGGGCGCGACGCTCTCGGCCGGCGGGTGCCGTTCCCCGTGCAGCTCGGTCGCGATGCGGTAGGCGACCGCCAGCACCGGCACCGCCACGACGGCACCGAGGATCCCGCCGATGAGCGCGCCGACGGAGACGGCGACGACGATGGGCACCGGGTGCAGGTTGAGCACCTTCCCCATCACGAGCGGCTGCAGCAGGTTGCCCTCGACCTGCTGGACCACGAAGACGGCGACGAGCAGGATCAGTGCCTCGGTCGGCCCCAGGAGCACGAGGGTCACCAGCACCGCCAGGCCACCGCTGACGAAGGCGCCGACGACCGGGACGTAGGCGCCGATGAAGACGATGCACGTGAGCGAGGCGGCCAGCGGCACGCCCAGCACCACCATCGTGCCGCCGATCCCGACCGCGTCGATGAACGCGACCATGGTCATGCCCTGCATGTACCGCTCCAGGACGTGCCACACGCCGTGGCCGGTCCGGTCGACGGTGGCCAGCCGGTGCTCGGGGACCCAGCTGGTGAACCAGGCCCACATCCGGCTGCCGTCCTTCTGGAGGAAGAACCAGGTGAAGACCGCGAGGACGAACCCGGCGAGGATCTCGGTGGCCATGGTGGCCAGTGCCGTGGGAGGCGGGAGCAGCTGGTTCACCCGCTGGACCAGCTCCGCCTGCGTGGGCTGCAGGTCCGCGGGCAGGGGCAGGCCGGTGCTCTCGAGCTTGGTGCGCACGTCGGCGATGCCCTGCTGCACGGCCTGCCGGAGGTCGCCGATCTGGTTGAGGGCCCGGCTGACCACGGCGTACATCACGCCGGTGATCGCGGCCAGGGTGAGGATGATGGTGAGCAGGGAGGAGAGCGCGTTCGGCATCACCTTCGCCAGCCGGCCGTGGACCGGCCGCAGCAGCGCGGTGAGTAGGAGCGCGGCGACGATGGCGGCCGTGACGGTCAGGATGGTGACGAGCCAGTCGACGACCAGGTCGATGGTGCGGGCGACGAGGAGCAGCGCGACGCACCAGAGCACGGTGCGGACCAGCCAGGTGGGGACGAGGTCCCGCCACCGCGCCGGCGCACCGTCCTCGGGCGGCCCGCTCACCGGTTCTCCGCCTCGTCGGAGAGGGTGATGACCGCCTTGACGGTCCCGGCAGGTGGGTCGGAGACCGCAGCCGGTGCCTCCGCCAGGGGGACGGTCGAGGTGAGGAGCCGGCGCAGCCACGTCGGGTCCGCGTCGGCCAGGGAGTCGGCGGCCGCGCGGTAGTGACGGAGGTTGGCGTTCACCGAGCCCACGACGGCGTCGTTCTCCAGCACCAGCTCGCGGTTGAGGCCGCCCGCGTCCACCTCGAGCATGCGGCCACGCGGGGAGACGCCGGTCAGGCAGACGATGCCGTACGGCGCGGTCTCGGCCATCGCGTCGAAAACCAGCCGGCCCACCCCGGTGGCCTCGACGACCACGTCGGGGCGTGCCTGTCGCGCGACGTCCTCGATGGACGTGGCGTGGTAGGTCGCCCCGAGGTCGCGGACGAGGTCGGGCTTGGGGCCGTCGGTGACCCGGTCGAGCACGTGCACGTCGAGGCCGCGCTGGACGCCGATCATCGCCGCGAGCAGGCCGATCGGGCCCGCGCCGGTCACCAGGGCGGTCCGCGGCTCGAACCAGCCGCGTGCCCCGACCCGGTCGACCTGCTCCCAGGCCTTGGCCACGACGCTGGCCGGCTCGGTCAGCACCCCGGCGAGACCGAGGTGCGCGGCGACCGTGACGGCGTACGCCGGCGGGACCGTCCACCACTCGCTGGCGTACCCGTCGAGCTCCTTGATGCCGCGCTCGGTGTACTGGCCGTTGCGGCACATGTCCCACTCGTCGTGCGCGCAGGCGCCGCAGGGCACCGGGTCCGGGCGGCGCACGACGCCGGAGACCAGGTCGCCGGGGTCGAAGCCGGAGCCCTCCGGTGCCTCCTCGACCACGCCGAGGGACTCGTGGCCGAGGACGAGCCGGTCGCGCCCGGGCGGTGCCCAGCCGTATCCGCGGCCGCGATCTCGCGGTCCGTGCCGCACACGCCGACGGCCAGTCCCCGGACGAGCAGCTCGTCGTCACGGCGGACGGGGTCGGGGACCTCGACGACCTCGGTCGACGAGGCCACGCCGGGCCGCACGGTCAACGCCAGCACGGAGCACTCCTTCCGGACCGCGGCGTGCGGGTGCGCGCCGTCGACGGTCCGGTGTCCGCGCGCCGCCCACGGCATGCGGCGGGGCGCGGTGTCGGTGCAACGGCAGCGCGCCCGGTCCCCGCCCACGAGGGCGTCAGCCGGCCGGCATCCCGGTCAGCACCTCCGCCAGCGCGCCGACGAGCGCGCGGCGGACGTCCGGGTCGGGGTGGACGGCGATCCGCACGTAGGTGTCGTCGAGGCCGGGGAAGGTGTCGCAGCGACGGACCGCCAGCCCGCGGCCCAGCAGGGCCTCGCGGCCGCCGGCGGCCGGCAGCCTGAGGAGCAGGAAGTTCGCCGGCGAGGCCCACAGCCGGACGCCGGTGAGGGGCCCGAGGGCCCCGACGAGCTCCTCGCGCGCCGCGGCGACGGCCTGCGCCCGCTCCCGGCGCTCCTCCTCGCGGGCGGAGAGACGCTCGACGGCGCGGGCGGCGAGGCTGTTGACCGGCCACGGCTGGAGGGCGGAGCCGAGGCGGGAGAGCAACGCCGGGTCGCCCAGCACGTAACCGGTCCGAAGGCCGGCGATGCCCCACAGCTTCGTCAGGCTGCGGACGCAGAGCACGCCGGGGAGGCCGAGCGCCGCCACGGTGGTGTCGGCCGGCAGGAAGTCGGCGAAGGCCTCGTCCACCACGACGGTCCGTCCCGGGCGGACCAGCGCCGTGAGGACCTCGACCGGCTCGAGGCGCCCGGTGGGGTTGTCCGGCCGGCCGAGGACGACCAGGTCGGCCTCCTCGGGCACGTCGGACGGGTGCAGCGCGAAGCCGTCCTCGGGCCGGCGCACGACCCGCGCGACGGGGACGGCCGCCGCGCGCAGGGCCGCCTCGGGCGCCGTGAACGACGGGTGCACGCACGCGGCGAGCCGCGGCCGCAGCCCGTGGGCGACGGCCCAGAACGCCTCGGCCGCGCCGTTGGTCAGCAGGCACTGCGCCGGGTCGAGCCCGTGCCGGGCCGCCGCCGCGGACCGCGCGGCGGCGGTGTCGGGGTAGCCGGCCAGGTCGACCGCCGCCAGGTCGTCGCGGAGCCAGCCCGGCATCGTCGGCAGCACGTTGACCGCCAGGTCCACCGCGCCCGGCGGCACCTGCCGGTCGCCGTGGTCGCCGAGGCCCGCCGTCTCGTCGGCCGCGGGAGCCGGCTCGGGAGCCGAGACCGCGCCGCGCCGCTCGTGCGTGGGTGGTCGGGTCATCTCGGCGACTCCTGGGTCCGGGGCGGCCGGTGGTAGAGGTGATGGTGGCGGGCGGGCGGGCGCAGCGTGGCGGCGGCGGTGAGCAGCCCTGCCGTGACAGCCGCGCGCCGGGCCAGCGCGAGCGCCCTGGTGACGTCCTCGGGTCGTGGCTGCGCGCCGGCGGGGTGGAGCGTGTAGGCGCCGGGCTTCGCCAGCGCGACGTCCGACCGCAGGGCGAGCGCGGCCATCGGCCAGCCCGCGTTCGGCGAGGCGGTACGCCGCGCCTCGCGGCGCAGCCTCCGCAGCACCGAGGGGCGTGGCCCCGCGAGGAGCAGCGCGGTCAGGCGCGCGGGAACGAGGTTGAGCGCGTCGTCGGCCCGGGCCGCGGCCTTGCCGGCGTGCTCCCAGCGCTCGGTGCGGTAGCCCCACATGGCGTCCGCGGTGTTGGCGTACCGGTAGAGCGCCGCGCCCGGGAGCCCGGCCACGGCGAACCACCACAGCGGGGCGACGACGGAGTCCGAGAGGTTCTCCGCCAGGGACTCCAGTGCCGCGGCACGGACCTCCTCGGTTGTGAGGTCGGAGGTGTCGCGGCTGACGATGCGGGCCAGGGCCCGCCGCCCGTCCACGAGCGCCGAAGGCCGGCCCGAGCCGAGGGCCGCCTCCACCGCGGCGACCTCCTCGAGCAGCAGCCGGGCCGAGAGCAACGGCCAGAGCGAGGCGCCGACCACCACCGAGCCGAGCGGCCCGGGCAGCCGGCGGGCGGCGCGCGAGAGGCCGACGCCGGCAGTGGCGGCGGCGACGGCGCCGAGCGCCCACGC